>JAGAXP010000272.1 GCA_017940955.1 Oribacterium sp. | reverse complement strand
GTTAGCCTGTGCTGTGCTGTGCTGTGCTGTGAACAGCGTAGATCTATTCCGCATGGCTGTCAAGTCCTCCAGTGGTTATTTTCTAAAAAACTTATGACACTGTGATTTCATCAGATTTCTCTGCCAGATACTCATCAATCCAGAGTCTCATGCTCACAGGAGAGTCATAGTCCAACACAACCGGCTGGTAAAGATTCCGCTGGAAGCCGAATCTTTCGTAATATCCAACCCTGTGTTCATAGCAGTCCAGCGTGAAGAAAACCACACCGCTGTAATCCCTGACCATCTGAGAGACATAAATGGCAAACTGTAATGCTTCCTTGCCGATACCTTTTCCCTGGCATCCTACTGAAACCGCCAGCCTTGCAACCTTCACTGCCGGAACCGTGGTGTAGGGAAGCTCCATATTGTCCCGTTCCTCAAACTCCAGGCGAATCGCATCATTGCAGAGAGCGAGATAAGCCACCAGTTTTCCGTCATTCACGAACAGGTATGTACGGCTCAGTCCCTTCTCCTGATCTTCATAGGCTTCATCACGCAGAAAGTTTTCCATATCCTGTGAATGCTTCCGTATCCGTCTGCGCTCTTTTGCGTTCAATCCGGAAAGCATTTCATCAGTTTCTACACACGAAAACCCATCTATCAGATGCCTGTTCTCATCTGATAGACGTTGTATATCCAAATTCATCATTTCAGTTTTTTGCTGAACTTCAGCTTCAGCTTCTCCGCTCCGTTTTTAGATGCCTGGCTGCGCTTCTGATTCGCTTCCTTGTAAATCTTTACCGCTGCAGTACCTTTCACAACGGGAGTGGGCGCAATCTGTGTTGCCATATCGACACCTCCTCATCTTGGAGCATATGCTCCCATGTTCTATATCGGCACACTGCCCCGGATTCCTAACCCTCCGTAATGGCACAATGAGCCGTATATAGTATACCAAAAATCCCGTCCAACTTCAACGGAAATTTCGATGAAATTTTGAACGAGAAATAGGCGAGAACCCCTGCCTCGCCTGAGCAGAGTGTAGCACAGACGGGGTATGAGCGCAAGAGCGGATTTGTGTCCACAGCGGGTGCGTCTTCATTCTACACTGCTTTCTCGGCTTTTCAAGAGAATGTACCAGATTGTCACACACCATAAAAAAAACCGGGCAGCACACCACCATTTTCACAGTGATATGCTGCCCTGTCTTCCCCTCAAATCTCGACCTCCACGGTCACGCCCGCCTTGAAAATCACCTCATAGCCGTCATCCTTCACAATCACCCTGTCCAGGTAGCGGATGACCAGATCGTTGTTGAATCTCTCCATCCGCCCGTTCTCGTCCAGCACTCCCTCCGGCACCGTGTACTTCGTGCGGCTGAAGAAGTCGTCGTAATCACGGCAGGAGCCGTCAGCTTCTGTCTCTTGCACACCTCCGCCTCCATTCGCAGAACCCCCTGTGATCACAACGCCATCCTTTTTCCGTCCATCTGAGGAGGCATGGGTCTGCATCCACTCCGGCAGGCTGTCCTTCACCATCTCATCCACCAGCTCCAGCAGGAGCCTGATCTGGACCTCTGTGTTTGCGTGCTCCGCCCGCTCGGCGTAGAGCATGTCCTTCCGACGTCTTAGCTCCACGATGCGGGCTCTGAGGAACTCCACCTCGTTCATGTCGCCCGTGACCGCCCTCTCGCTGCCCACCTCGTCAACCACCGTGGTGTTGATGGCTTCTTCATCTTCCGGTACAGCCTCCGCCAGCACCTCAAGCCTCTCCTCCAGGCTGTCCTGCTGTTCGTCGATTGTCTTAAGCAATGCGTCGATCCTGCCGATCTCGCCCGTGATCATTCTCTCCTGCGCCACCACCAGTTCTTCCCGTCGCCTCGGTAATTCGTTAAACGCCATGACCACAGCCCTCTGTACCTCGACCTCTCTCACGATCCGGCAGTCGCAGCGGGATTCCACATTCTCGTGGAAGTCCGTCTTCTTCACCAACGCCCTCTGCCTGCACCGCCAGTCCGTAAGCTCCTCATCCGTTTTCACATACCGCTTCAGCGTCCTGCCGCATTTCCCGCAGATGAGCCTGCCGTTCAACGCCAGCCGGTTACCGAACCGCAGCTTGCTGGGGTCTTTCGCAAGGCCGCTCCGCCGCTTCTTCTCGCCCTGCACCTGATAGAACACCGCCTTCGGCACGATGGGGTCGTGATCGTCTTCCACAAAATACTGCGGTTTCTCCCCGCTGTTCTTCACGCACTTGTGAGTCAGGTAGTCCTCCACATACCATTTCTGCATCAGAAGGTCCCCAGCGTATTTCTCATTTTCCAGGATGTTCGCCACCGTGCTCGGGTACCAGTGTTCCCCGCCGGAAGGGGTGCAGACGCCGTCCTCCATCAGCCCGTCCGCGATCATCTTCGGACTGAAGCCCTCAAGGTACTGCCTGTAGATGCGGCGTACCACATCCGCCTCGGCAGGAACGATCTCGTAGGTTCCGGGCTTATCGCCCTTCCTGTATCCGAGGAAGGAGGAGAAGTTCACGCGCCCTCTGCCTTCCTGGAAGCCAAAGTTGATACCCATGCGGACGTTCTGGGAGATGCTTGCACTCTCTTGTTGCGCGATGGACGCGAGGATCGTGACCATCAGCTCCCCGGAGGCTTCCAGCGTATTGACGCTCTCCTTTTCAAAGATGATCGGGATGTTCAGGGCTTTCAGCTTCCGGATGTAGTTCAGCGCGTCCAGGGTGTTGCGGGCGAAGCGGGAAATCGACTTTGTGATCACAAGGTTGACTGCGCCTTCCTCACAGGCGGCGATGAGCGCGTTGAACTGCGGTCTGGTCTTTGCCTGGGTGCCGCTCAGCCCTTCGTCCGCGAAAATGCCCGCCAGCTCCCAGCCGGGATGCGACTGGATGAAGGACGTGTAGTGGTTCACCTGCGCCTCGTAGGACGTCTCCTGCTCGTCCGAATCTGTGCTGACGCGGCAGTAGGCCGCGGCTTTCGTGATCGCCAGCGGCGAGGTGACCACAGGGTCTGTGTTTCTTGCTCTGATAACTCTTACTGCCATGTGTAGGCTCCTTTCTGCTCGTCAAACTCCGTCCTTACGGGAAGCTCTGCGTATGACCTTCCGACCTTCTCGACCCTCATGTCCTCCTCGACCACAAGGCCGCAGGTGAAATGGAACTGCGCCTTTTCCCTCGACCAGAGGACGGCGTGGTCTACGAAAGCGGTGAACAGGGCTTCGTCAGCAGTCTCGAAGGTCTCCTTTACACCCCGCTTCCTCACCGCTTTCCGAAGGTCCGCCACGGGGCTTTTCTTCTCCAGCTTTGCCAGGGCGTCGAGGATGGTTTTCTCCTCGCTGTCCAGCGCCGCCTTCTTCTCCCGCAGCTGCGCCGTGTACCTGTCCGCCAGGGCGCGGTCGTGGAGCAGGGACCGACGGCGTTTTACGGATTGAAGCTGTGCTTCCAGCTTCTCACGTTCCGCTCCATCGTCGTCGATGTCGAGGATGGACGGCTCAGCCGCCAACCGGTTCAGCACCGTTGCGAAGGCGTTCTTCACATCTTGCTCGAACACGGGGAGCATGGGGCAAGCGCCCTGCGCCACGCTTCTTTTATGCTTGTGGTTTTCACAGGCGTAGAAGGGTTTCTCCTCTTTGCCCTGGCTCACATTTTTCCCGCGGCTCATGCTTCCACCACAGCATCCGCACCGGAGCCTGCCTGAGAACACATACCGCTTCGTCCTCTGTGTCTTCCCTCGCCCATAGGCTTCGCCGTGCTCTCTGATCGCTTCGTTCGCCTGTTCAAAGGTGGCATGGTCGATGATCGCGGGATGGTCGCCTTCGTTCAGGTACTGGTCGAGCTGGCCTGTGTTTACGCGCTTCCTATACCCCTCGTCCATAAAGGTCTTCTGGTAGAGGGTGTCGCCAGTGTAGAACTCATTCCGCACTATGGCGATGATGCTGTTGCTCCGCCAGCGGCCTTTGCCTTCCTCGCCTTTGTAACTCTCCGTCCAGGTCGGGACCTTATCGGCATTCAGCTCCCTTGCGATGACCACAGTGCCTTTGCCATCAGCTAACGCATTAAAAATCCTGCGTACCGTGGCGGCTTCCGCAGGATGGATGGTGTAACCTTTTTTACTTCTTCTGTATCCGTAGGGAACCTTGCCGCCCTTGTAGGTTCCTGCCTGGAACCGGCGTCTGATGCTCCATTTCTGGTTCGTGGAGATGGAGGCTGACTCAGATTCAGCGAAGGCGGCCAGAAGCGTCAGCAGAAACTCCGACTCCATCGTTTCCGTGTCGATGTTCTCTTTCTCGAAGATCAATCGGATTCCGATGCCCGTCAGCTTCCGCACCATTTCCAGGCACTCCGAGGTGTTGCGGGCGAAGCGGCTGATAGACTTCGTTATTATCACATCCACGGCTCCGGCTTCGCAGTCATGAAGCAACTTCTGCAGCTCCGGCCTGGTATCGGCCTTGGTGCCGCTGACACCGGATTCTTCATAGATGCCCGCAAGCTCCCAATCCTCATGTCCTTCAATGTAATGAAGGTAATGCTCCCTCTGGTTCTCGATGGAGGTCTCCTGCGAATCGAGGTCAGTGGAGACACGGGCGTAGGCGGCCACGCGCAGGTTTCTTTTCTCTGTCGGCACAGCCAGGATGGTATCCACCCGGCGGCCTGTTTTCGTGCTTTCCTTATCCGGCGTAGCCACAGGCTGTGCTGCATCCGCTTTCCCCTTTGCGCATTTTTTCTTATCTTTGGAAGCCTCCGGCATCCATGTGGGCTTTGCCATCTCCTCCGCCATACGGCTCCTGCCGATCTGTACTTTTTTCATATGTTGCTCCTTTCCGCTTTCCTCTTCGCTCTCTGGTTCTCCCTGAACCTTGCCTCGATCTCCGGTGTCCGGAAGGCAGTGTTCCCGGATAATGGTGCCAACAGCACCTTCCTCGCCGCCTTGTACTCATCCCCCTTCATGCCGAGGGATAAGAGCCATATCCGGAAGCTGAACTTTTCGTTGCTGTCATCCACATCCTTTAGAAGAACCCGCCCCTGCTCCACTGCGAGACTGTTCATGAGAGTGGCAAGCTGCGTAAAAGTCTGTCTGCTGTTCCCGCTCGCTGTCTCAGGGAAGCCTGTAAAGCACACCGCATCTTCTGTCACCATAAGTCCTGTAAGGCCGCCCCGTTCACGGATGATGTTCTTAATCTCTTCCATGTCCTCCGCCTTTGAAAGTTCCTCCGCAAGCTCCCTTGTGCAGGAAAACTCTCCTCCCGTCGCCTTGCTGATAAGCCTTCCTCTGCTGCAGAGCATTGCGGCAAGGTTCCTTACGCTCTGCACCGAATGGCCCGACAGCGGTAAGGAAACCCTGACGGCTTCAGGCTCCGGATCCCTGTTTTCTTCCGCTTCCCTTCTTGCCTGTTCCTCCGCTGCCCTTGCCTCCGCCTCAGGATCGTATTCCCGTATCATCCCTTCCGAAAGGAGCGCCTCTACCGGCTCCATGTCCGCTTCTTCGGGAACATTAAGCGTCCCGTCCCTCTCCACGGCGTAATCGCCAATGAGGAATGCGCATCTTGGCATCCTCGTGTACTCTGCCTTCGTCTCCGCAAGCTGCGAGAGCCGCTTCACCAAATCCTTCCTGTTCTCTATGGTTTTTATGTAAGTCCTCATGCCATTCTCCTTTCAAAGCCTTGTATTCCGCACCTTCGGCGGTACACCATACATCACTCTGAAAGGCTGATAAGTCAACGGATATCTGGCTTTATGCGGAACTTCTACCTATTAGACAAAGGCTTAAAGGCTTCCGCTCACATGGCAGCTCCTGTCCTTTTCCAGAAGGTTGCCGCAGCCATCCGGATCAATCCCGGAACAGGGGCAGTCACGGCTTATGCGGTATGTCCAGTCTTGACCAGCTATATCCCAGGGCTCGGTTCCGAGCAGCAGGAGGGCTTCCTGAACCTGCTCGTTTGTCAGGTTGATTCCCGTGAAATGACAAAGAAGCCTGCTCAGCTCATGGGATTTTATATAGGAAGTTGATGCGCCGTGTTTTGCAGACCGGATATTTATGACAAGCCACCTGCAGGCGGCTGACCGTTGTTTTTTGGGAAGGTCGCAAAAATGTACGATATGATACCCGTCGCCTACGCATGGGACTGCCATCCCATTTATGTCAGTATGAGACCATATCCGCTCTCTCATCTCGTCCGTCAGCTTCATTTCCCATCCTCCCAGATACCGGAGTGAGTCCGAGCCGCTCTGCAAAATCGTTCATCAGCTTCAGATAAGTCTGCGCAACGGAAACCTGTGGTTGTAAATAATGTGAGCCATCTGATCCGACCAAACTGCTCCCATGCTCCGTAACATATTCCTCCGCCTCACGCCATCTGGCATACGACTGGCAGTATCCCGCAAATGCGGTAATCTCCTCATCCCTGATGTGTATTTTCTTAGCAAGCCTGCGCCACTCCGTTTTCGCCTCCGGCAGGAGCCACTTCGGACAGGCCGGGGTTTTCTTTTCTTTTTGCTGATCCACCATGAAAAAGCCTCCGATCATTCCCTCGTTTACTTCTACAGTTCTAAAGGCCGCGCCGGATCAGTAAATCTAAAGGTCATACGAAAAAAAGTGCCCATGCCGGAAATTCTCCCGACACAGGCACCACGTTCATTGACTATATTCTTGATGTATATTTGAGACATATCCACCCTGCCTCGCTTTTCAGCTTTCCCCAGCCGTCCTGCTCCTCCACGATGGTGAACACGCCCTTGCCGGTGAACTGCCCTGTCCGACTGTAGCTGACTCCGGGACCGAAGCGTATGTTGAGATCAGGGATATCTACCCGGACGATATAAGGCGTAACTGCTGTTTTCGTCTTGGACTCATAGACTTTTTCCCCATCGGAATCAAAAACACTGTATCCCGGATTCTGATCTGCGCAATTCCTTGCGTTAGCAAGAATTTTATATGCGCCTTTCTGTGTTTTGGAATCAGACCATGTCATGCGGACACGGTAAAGCTGCGAAGTAACGGTGGGCTTATCCGTTGACGGAACGGGAGTGCCGCTGCTTTCAGAGGAACCGCGAAGTAGTGCAGCCACATCATTCCTCACGGTATCCATGCTCTTGCCGAACTTAGGGAACCAATGCAGGACATCCCCGTGATTGCTCCCAAGCCCCAGCTTACAGCTATCAGCATGGCAAAGGATGGTAGGTACTTTCACGCCGTTATAGTTGACGCTTCCCTTGGGATCGATACCAAACATTTTACACAGGTAAGCGGTAAGCTCACAGGCTTCCTTGTATATTTTTCCAAAATAGTCTGCATCGTTAAGACTATCCTCACAGATCTCAAACTGGATCCAGCCGGTATTGCAGCTCCCTTTTTTGCCGGAGCCGCAGCCCCAGGGTCTAAAATCCCAAGGCATTGTCTGAACTGTCGCTACGCTACCGTCACTCAACTTGCCTACCCAGCAATTAAGTCCCGCCTGTACCGATGTATGGTTCCAATCATTACCATAGCTGTTCTTTCCGATCAGCCCGATCAGTTTATCCCGATCCGCAGCTTTATCATCCGGCTGCACATATCGTTTCAGCCAGGGATTATTCGCTCCCGTGCTATGCCAGAGCACGCCCTTCACTTCCATTTTTGCCGTTTCCCTGTAACAGGTGCTCTGCGTCATCATACAGACGAGCGGTTTGTTTTTCTCGTTATACTTCATTTTTCATCGTCCTCCTTATCACCTTTTCTATGCAATTGTTCCAAAACATCCTTTAGCTTCTCCGGAATCGGCAGGCCAAGATAAGCTGCGTTCTCTACAAGCGAAAGCCCCTCATTAGACAAGTAAAAGAAAATCACCGCCGTGCGCAGCACTCCGACCTCTCCAAAGATGTGAGTATCAAGGATATGCCCGATTCCCACCAGCGCGAAAATCAATATTTTCCGGCAAATTCCAGAGAACCCTATAGACGAGCTAAGGGCTTTATCTGCAATGGCACACATCACACCCGTGATATAGTCCAGTATCACAAACACGAGCAATGCATATAAAAGCCCGTCGCACCCTCCAAGGAAATAACCGAGCCATCCGCCAATTGCCGCAAAGACTGTCTGAATCACATTCCAAAACTCTTTCATAATGTCCACCAATCCTTTCTTAAAAATGTTCATAACAAAAGCGGCTCACCCGAAGGCTGCCGCCGGTTACCAAAGTATTTAATCAGGAAACACTCGTGTTTCCTGCGCACCGGTCGCACGCTGCCAAGCAGCATCTTCCTATGCGCCTCCATGTGCATAAGACACAATATCTCCCCCGGATATTTGTGCTCGATTTTCTACAGAATTAACTTGCTATCTGTGGCCGGTAGAGTGATAGATACACTACCGCAAGAACCCTTGCGAGAATGAAGGAAAGGAGGGAACAGCCCATGTTCTCACAGAAGGATCTAAAGAGCATCGACCGAAATTACTTCATCGTAAAATCAGCCGGTTGCTACGGAGTCACACTTCAATCAAAAAATACCAGGCATTGCTGGTACATCGCCAATGAGGATCTCGGATACTTTGAGTCATGCAAAATCTATCACACACATCACGAAGGCACTTTCATGCATGAGCACGGTCATGGAAAGACCCTGCAGTCCTGCATAAGGAAAATCAAAAGCCATGATGAATACCAGCTTGCCAAGGATGCAAAGAAGCGCCGTTTCGCAAGAAACCGCCGCAGAGAAGCCCTCAGTGAAGCCACAGAACTTCTCACCACCATGTAAAGGAGGAACACCGCTATGACCAAAACAAAGAACATCAAAGTCCAGTATTCCAGCCGCTGCACTTACGGCGGATACTACGGAAGCAGCCGATACACCAGTTACCCGAAGATCCAGATGGAGGGCAAATGGCTCGAAGCCCTCGGCTTCCACATCGGAGACCATCTTCAGGTCGAGTACGAAGAGGGCTACATCAAGATCAGCCTTGCCCCGAAACCGGAGCCGGTCATGATGGTCGCTGAGCCTGTCACCGACTATGGCAGGACTCGCCGTAAGGATCACAAAAAAGACACCGTCTGAGAATCGCCCCTCGCATCTCTTGAAGGAGCCGCACCCTATCGGTGCGGTTTTCCTTATGGGCTCGGCTCCTGCTCCGTCAATGTGTATGTGATCTTCATTGTCTTGTCTGCATTCTTCACGATCGCCTGAGACAGATTGTTGATGGTGGCAAGATAAGGCATCAGCAGCCATGTAGTATGGCAATCCGTACCATAGTTGCCTCCAAACCCTGTCAGGAACTCCTTGTATTGGAACATAGGCGTCCCTAAATAAGGAAATCTTGCCGCCCCCACAAGCGGTATCACTGTATCATTCGCCGTGATGATAAAATCATACGCAATGATAAAATCATTGATAAGCGCCATCATGCACTGGCTTGTAGAAGAACCTGACAAAGCTCTGTTGGCCGATGTAAACCCCAGCTGTATCAGTGTGATATCCGTTGTATTACTCAAATTTATCTTGTATACGCCATCGCAATCATAATTTTGCAGATACAGATACCCGTTCCTGATCACGCCCCTTACAGACCTATTCACATAGGTATCCATCTTAAAAGAACCAATAGCCCTTAAATGTGCATTTGAGAGCGTCCATGTTCCCTCTGTAAAGCTCAGGTCACTCTTTTTGATCTTGATCCATTTCATCGTCGCATCCCCTGAGGAATTGGGCGAATTGGAAAATCCATACCAGTATCCGTCATGTCCGTCCAAAAAATCTCCATAAGGCGTATACCCCGTAGTAAATGAAAATACGCTGCAGTGAAGCGTCTCTTCTTCCAGCACGGTGCAGGTTGTATCATCCAGCTTGTCATTCAAACCCATTGTAAATACCGGCAGTCTCAGCTTCCTTACTATGACCGAGGAATCCACAAACCGCAGAGAATACAGTACATTGTTTGCGAAGTCTATCTCTACCGCCGAATACAGCAGCGCAAGCTCATCATTGGTCTGCGTATCCAGCCTTGTTTCCTTTATCTTCAAGTAACCATTTGTGGAATTGACCTCGTTTCCGAATACTGAATTGCCACCCTTTGCCGAAGTCAGCGCTACCGCTGCAATAGTTCCATTACCCTGTGAAGGCGTGAACTCCCAGACAAACTTATACCCGTCTTCCAGCGCCTTACTCTCAACCAGATTCATGCTTCCCCTCTGCGTGTCCGCTGTCGCATTAACATCATTGGATGCATATGCCACAGGCAGATTTGCAGATGAAGGAAAGATGTTATCTGCATTCTCTGTCAGAGATGTTCCGTATAACAGAATACCGCCTATCATGTTTGGACAGATGGGAAGCAGATAGTCATTCCACATCACCATGTCATCGTACTGCCCTGAAGCCTTATAAAAGATTCCCATCGGATTCAGCCCCAGGAGATGATTCACCGCATTCGTGACCATGTTGCTCTCCCGGATCGTCTCCACAGTTCCCAAATTCTCATCGGTCAGCTCTATGACCATTTCACCATGCAAAATCATGTCGCCCTCCTTATACTGTCGGTGTATTGCTGCCTGTAACATCAACCGGCATAGCAAATGCTCCAAGTGCCTTCCTGCCGATAACCACATCCGAATAGGATCTCTGAACCAGCTCATCAATCTTAAACTGAATGTTTTCCTGAATCGCCGCCATCTGCAGACCGCCGCTTATACCGACCTTATCAATGTATTCCTCTACCGTGATCGTTCCATCCCATGCTGCAGAAGCACCCATGCTCTGACCGGAAACAGATGCTATGCACCATCCCGTGTCTACTGCTCCGCTGCCGCCGGTGACCTTCATATAAACATTGAAGGTGTTGGTGTAATTCGCGATCACATTCTCAATCGGATAATACAGAAGAATCGTATGCTTCCCGGAATGCCAGGTTTCCACCGGCTGGTGAACCGTGATCATTTCATCGTTGAACTCAAATGTGAATGTCACAACCGCCTGTCCATCCTCTGTCCAGGAAACAGGCAACGAAACACTCACTGTCTGTTCTTCTGTCGAACCGATCACCACAGGCTCTTCCTCGGGATCCTCCGAATCTTCAGGCAGGCCATCCACATCAACGGACGGTATCGTCACATCCCCTGCTGCCGTAGCTGTCTTTGTAACAGAGTTCGCAGTCACATCAACGATCACCTGCCCAAAGAACTGTGCGTGATTCGCTTCCGTAGTCGCAAACTCGATGGAAATAATCTTCGTATCCTGATCCCTCACCGTAAACGCAGAAGCATTTGTGAAGGTGTGTATTCCGATCTTCCCTGCTTCAATCTGAGCCAGCAAACCGGAAATATTCTTATCGTTCTTCGACTTTGCCTGAGCCAGTCTTGGATTCTTCCCGACACACTTAATTGCCTGTTTGCCGCAGATCTTGATGTTATTCGATGTGATACAGGCTATCTTTGTCGCATCTGCCTGACCTCCTGTAAAGGAAAGGATATCTCCCACATCCAGTGCCGGATTCCCGATAGTATCCGAATCAAACGGCACATAATTCACGACCGACAGATCATTCAGGATATTCTCACAAAGCTCCCGTCTGGTCTCATCCAAGCCAAATTGCAATAACGGATTTATGCCAAGGTTCATTGTCAGTCCGTCATCCGGATCCAGATGATAATACTCTGCTACCTGCGTCCTAAGATTCGTAGAAGAAACTGCCGTGTATCTCGTAATGAAATCTGAAAAGCTTGAAGTAAACCGATGCCGTCTCTCAAGAGTCAGCGCCGATACATTCCCATACTTCCTGAGTTCCAGCTCCCCAGCCCTGTTTATAACAAAGAAACCTCCAAGAACCTGCCCCACATAAAACAGAACATCCCTAAAGGTTTCAATATCGTTATCCGTATAGATGGACAGGTTTTCCGAACCGTTCGGCATCGCCTCAATGGTCTCCCTGTCCTGAGCCAGACTCACTCCACAAGCCGTGGCACAAAGAATCATGAAATCATAAGCATTACCGATGGATTCAAGCGCTGTGAAATTCTTCTCGAACCGCACCATGTAATCATACGCTTTAAGTTCCAGGCTCTTCGCTTTACGGTTCGCCTCTGATACCTCAAATACCCCCATCGGAATCACTTCATAAATGCCATCTGCTTCAACCGTCTGATCATAATCGAGATCCAAATCGCCGCTGCTCCTGCTGTCCGATATCTTCAGATGATAGAACAGCTCCATGATCGCATCTTCAAGCGTATATCTGTTAATCTCGGAGAATAGCGAAATCCCCATCTCCGCAGCATACACCGTACCAAGTTCAATCTCTGTAGAACCGCAGCACTGACTTGTGATATATCCGCTGCCCTTGACCATATCTTCCTGATCAAAGTTATAAACCGTACCGGCAGTCGTCGTGATCTTACCGGTCCAGTAATATTTTCTTGTATTCGCCTTCACTGCATTCAGGAAGGCGCTGCTCACTGGATACATAAACGCCCTCCTTAAAACTCTTTCAGCGTGAAGGATACCTCCCAGAGCGATCCATACGATGTATCAGAAACAAGCTTCACCTGATACCCGTCGATATACATCTGCGTGGTCACAATATTGCTTGTAGCCGTATCCAGATATCCCACATTGATGCTTGATAGCTTCTTATACACCGAAAACTTGTTCAGCCATCTCTTTGATACCCGAAAGCTCACACTGATCTCTACCACGCCTTCTCTGACCACATCTCTCTGGGTAGTTCCTGCTTCCGTTGTTCCGCCGCTGTCCGCCTCCACATCCGACAGATTCACGGAATAAGAGGCAGGCATCGGTACGTTCTCATTGTTAAAAACCAAGTACTGTAAATGAGCCATCTTACCTGCCTCCTGATCTTAAATTCATCCTCTGCTGAGCCGTAACCACAATCTCATCGATCATGTCACCGCCGATATAAACCGGAATCACGATGTCCCCACCGGAACCGCCTGCTGCCAGAGCCATATTCATCGCCTTACTTATTCCGGCGATCAGATCTGCACTGTTCGCACCGGAGCCAGCTGCAAGGCTTCCCTCCGCAGCAAGCACCTTCGGAGAAATGATCATATCTCCGGTAATGCCTTCCATCGCCTTATCAATCATACCCCGGCTCTTTTCAATGCCCTTGGCCAGTCCGTCGATAAAGTCCGGCATCCAGCTTTCATAATCTGTCAGAGGCCCTTCATCCGGTACCGAGAAATGCAGGAAGCTCTTAATCTTGTCCGCTACCGATGAAACTGCGTCACCTACAGCGCTGATGCAGGACTTGATACCGTTCACGATGCCCATGATTAGATCCTTGCCCCAGTTAAATGCCTGCGATGCAAGCCCTGTGATATGATCCTTCACATTGGCAAATCCGCTCTTTACCGCACTGAACACATTGCTCATCGCATTCTTCACGGCAGAAGTGATGTTCGTCCAGACTGTTGTCACTGCCGACTTAATGGCATTTCCCACGGAAGTCACCGTGTTCTTTATACTGTTCCATACCGTCGTGATCGTGTTCTTGATCGCATTAACGGCATTGGTTATACCGGTCTTAATACCATTCCAGATGGTCGTGAAGAAATTCGATATTGCTGTCCAGACCGTTGTCACCGTATTCTGGATCGCTGTCCATGCCGTAGTCAGGAAGGTACTGATCGCCGTAATAACTGTCGTGAAGGTATTCTTAATGGTATTCCATATCGTCGTAAAGAAGGTTGATATTGCATTCCAGGCCGTAGTCACCGCTGTCTTGATCGCATTCCAGGCATTCGTCAGGAATGTGGAGATTGCGTTAACAATAGTAGTGAAAACCGTCTTAATGCCGTTCCAGATCGTGGTAAAGAATGTCGAAACGGCATTCCAGACCGTTGTCACCGTATTCTTGATTGCATTCCAGGCATTGGTCAGGAATGTAGATATCGCAGTAACAACAGTTGAGAATATGTTTTTTATCCCCTCCCACAATCCTGAGAAGAAATCCTTTATCCCGTTCCATACCGTCTCTGCCGTAGTCTTGATGGCTTCCCACGCCGCAGTAAAGAATGATTTCAATCCTTCCCATACAGCAATCGCTATCTCTTTTATACCTTCCCAAAGATCAATCCAAAACTGCCTAAACTCCTCACAGTTATTCCATAGATAGATGAATGCTGCCACCAAAGCCACAATTGCCGCTATGATCAGCACATACGGGTTCGCCGCACATACCGCATTGAAAGCCGCAAACACACCTTTCGCTGCATTGATGATACCTGCCAGCTTCGGAACTATAGTCATGATCGTTCCAATAGCTGAGATAACCTTTCCGACGATGATAAGTACCGGTCCCAAAGCCGCTGCTACAAGCGCAACAGTATTGATCACCTTCCTCGTACCTTCATCCATCGAGTTTAGCCAGTCCACCAACTTCTGAATCCAACCCACGATCGTCCTGATCGCAGGCATCAGCATCTCTCCAAAAGAAATGGCCAGCTCCTGAAGCTGTGACTTCAGGATTGTCAGCTGACCCTCCAAATTATTATTCATGGTCTCAGCCATTCCGGCTGCACATCCGTCACAGTTCTCGATCGCAGATGAAAGCTTGTTGATATCCCCTTCTCCGGCGTTCATCAAAGCCAGAAATCCGGACATCGCGTTCTTTCCAACCAGACTCTCCGCTGCCTGGGCTTTTTCAGATTCTGTAAGCCCTGCAAAAGCCGTTCTACAGTCAGCCAGGATATCCGACAGATTCCTCATTGAACCGTCCGCATTTGTTGTAGCAACCGTAACTTCTCCGATGGATGACCCACAGATTTTCACATCTCCAGACAGATTGTTCATGATGGTTCTTAAAGCGGTACCTGCCTGAGAACCCTTGATACCGGAATTAGCCATTAGACCGATCGCTTCCGCCGTATCCTCCGCAGAGAATCCCAAGGCTCCGGCAATCGGAGCGCAATATTTGAATGTCTCGCCCATCATGGAGACATTCGTATTTGCATTGCTCGAAGCCGCTGCCAGTATATCCGCAAAATGCCCGGAATCCTTAGCCGATAACCCGAACGCAGTAAGAGCATCCGTCACGATATCGGAAGTGGTAGCCAGATCCTCACCAGAAGCCGCTGCCAAATTCATGACACCCTCGATACCGGAAAGCATATCCTCTGTCTTCCAACCGGCCATCGCCATATAGTTCATGGCTTCCGCCGCCTCGGAAGCAGAGAACTTGGTCTTACTCCCCATCTCTCTGGCTTTATCCCTCAGTTTATCGAGATCTTCTCCCGTTGCTCCGGATACTGCCGCAACCTTACTCATAGCAGAATCAAAGTCCGCTGCCGTCTTTACCGCAGCCGTTCCCAGAGCTGTAACACCCACAGTCACAGGAAGAAGCTTCGTTCCTACATCACTGATGTTGTCACCAACCGCCTTCAGCTTCTCGCCCTTTGCAGCTATCTCCTGCAGAGCTGTACCCGACTGTTTTGCCTGTTCCTCCAAAGACTTCAGCTTCTGCTCCGTCTCAACGATCTCACGCTGAAGACCATCATACTGAGCCTGAGTTATTTCACCATTTGCAAGTGCCGTATTCGCCTGTTCCGCTGCTGTTTTAAGTGTTTCCAGCTTATCCTTTGTTTCCTTTACGGCATCTCCCAGGAGCCTGTGCTTCTGCGCAAGCAGCTCTGTATTCCCCGGATCAAGTTTCAGGAGCTTATCGACATCACGCAGCTGGCTCTGGGTATTCTTTATTTCATTATTTACGCCCTTCAGGGCAGTCTGCAATTTGGTTGTATCGCCGCCGATCTCGACGGTGATGCCCTGAATCCTTCCGGCCATGCTTTAAGTTCCTTCCCCCGCTGCAAAAAGGAGCAGCATAACGCCACTCCTTTGCATCAGAAATTATCAAAATCACTTTGTACCGGAATACGGCTGAATGCCTCCGGTGTCTCATCTCTTTCCATTTCAGTGTACATATCATTGATTTCTCCGATAGTCAGAAGATCCATCTCGCTGATATGTACGCCAAGCTGCACCGCCCTTAATAAAAGGAGGGGCGTTGTCATTTCCCGGTCAGTTGGTCGAAGTTTTTTTTACTCTCAACCTGTGTCTGTACATTCAGTCCCCACAGTTCAATAATCTGTGGAAGCACCTGATAGATTGAGAAGGTACCAAACTGATCCAGCCATTCATCTGGCGAATCAGGAACCCTTGAAGGATCTGCATGCTTCGCCATGATGTAACTGATATCCTCGAACAATTCGAGAGAAAATGAATCAAGTGTGGATTCTTCCGGATTTTCTCCATCAACGCTTTTCTGAAGATCCCTCAGATCCTTGTAAATGTCTCTGTGAAATCTGTTCCTGTATAACCTCGGGATTGCTGCCGATGCTCTGAAAGTCACATCCTTCCCGTCAATTTTCAAAGTCTTTGTAAGAGCCATGATTTACCTCCTATCGTGAAAATGGGCAGAGCCCTTAAGCCCTGCCCGCCACTATCAACCCTGTCCTGTCTTCATTACCGTCACGGTATAAGCCGTACTGGTACAACCGGTCTTGCTCGCGATCACAGTCACCGTATTGGTACCGGTCTCCCAGGTCGCGTCATTTCCGCTGGTATGAGCTACACCGTTTACCAGAATGGTTACGACTGTTCCGCTTGCCGCTGATGCCGATACTGCATCCTCATCGTTTTCCGTCTCAGCAGTATAGCTTGTTGTATCTGCAGAAAATGCCGGATTCAGTTCCAGACTACCGATCGTGATGCCCGAAAGCACCGCCGATACCTGTGCACTTTCCGTCTGATAAACATTGGAATACCATCCGTTGTAAACAGCCTCGGAAGTATTAGCTCCGGTCTTCACCTTTACAAGACCGTTCGGCAAAGGAGTCGCTGTAAGCTCCAGCTTTTCCGTCTGAACTTCCTTGCTGTCCTCATTGGTCTTGCCCTCGATGGTCGGTCTTGCTGCAGTACAGTAATACATGCAGTGTCTGATCTTTTTCTTGTCACCGGAAAACTCAAAGAGCAATGCAAAGTGCTCCGGCTCCACCGTGGAATCCTCCACAAGCACACCGTTGGCATCTTCTGTTTCCTTCAGGATATCCTTGCGGAAGCTCTCCGGAATAAGCGCAATCTCCAAGTCTCCCGAATATCCATTATTGGCCACAGTGGTGTAATACACCATATCGTCCGCATAAAACGGCTCCGTATCACCCTCCGGATCCAGCGACAGATTCACTGCTCCGGGAATCGCTACAGGCGTACCAAATGTCACGGCATTGGTATCCGGATCAAGGGTAGCCTTCGCGTAATGGCAGTTCTTAAGGCCGAACTTCACCTTGTTATTCGTACTCGACATAATTAACCTCTCTTTCCGCTATACCGTCATCTGGTACAGCACTTCGTATAGTTTTTCTGATTCAATCCACACCTCTGATTTCTGCCAGAACAGTTCATGCTCTGTTAAGACAGCCTCAACAGACGTTTCAAGCTCCGGATCCTTTTCATCGGTATAAAGTTCAATGTTCAGATTCTCGAATGTGGCATATACAATGTTGTCCGCCGAGAAATTATCTGAACCGGGAAATAAAAAACAGATGAATGGCGGATCAGGTGACTCCCCTTCGGCAAAATGGTCGTATGCGTAAGGTATCCCTGTCTCGTCAAGCATCTGCATGACTTCTTCATGTGTCATGCTATCCACCTTTCCGAAGGTCGCGCTCGATATCTCTTTGAAGCTGCTCCATTCCAGCCTGTTCAGCCGCTGCTATATGCGGTCTTGCGGCAACCCTGCCGCCTCCCCTTTTCGCATGCCCAAACTCCAGCAGATGCGTCAGCTGATATCTGGTCTTGGAATGTACTACAATCTCAATCGAATCCGACGTTTCCTTCACCTTTTTTACCGCCCAGCTTTTTGCATATTTCCCTGTGTCCCTGGGAGCTGTAGACTCGATCTGTTCCTTGACCTTCTTGCCCGCTTTCTGGACATCGGTCTTTAAGTCGTTTACAGCAAGTTTTGCATAGTCTTCAAGCCCCTTCATCACAGCATCAGCAAGCTGGTCAACTCTTACTGTCTGAGTACTCATGACCGCCTCACCTTCCTGCATTTGAACTTCAATGCATGCTTTTTCATATTCAGATGGTCAACCGCGATGATATCGTAGAGTTCACCGGCATAGAGGATCCTGTATTTCGTGGAAGTGATCACCGCCGTCTCAGATGAATACCTGACAGTAAAGTTCGCCTCGGTATTTTCAACGGTCTCACCAACAACAGCCTGTTCCTGACCCGTCTCTCCGCCAAGCGTCGCATAGCATGAGAAATAATCTGTCCAGGTATTCTTGTGATTTCCGTATTTATCAACGATGGTTTCATTCATCTGAAATGTTATCCGTACATTTAATGCTGCTACATCCATCAGAACTCCACCTCCCGACTTCCGAATAACAGAGCCCGAAGCGTCAGATTCATAGCATGGTGGTCAGCCTCCTCCCTGTGTTCGTAGAGATATGCAGTCACAAACATGACCGCAAGCTTACCGTTCTCCACAGAGGAAAGCTCCGTCTCGTCATCTGTACGCAGGATATCCATGCACTGCTTTTCGGCAGCTGTTATCATCCCGGTTATAAGCTCGTCATCGTCTGAGGTATCCACACGAAGATAGCCCTTCATTTCTTCAAGAGTAACGATCATAAAGCCTCACCTCACAAAAGATATGGCGGCAGGAACTTCCCACCGCCACACAGCTTATTCCTCAGTGTCATCCTCCGCAGAAGGAGTTTCCACTATTGTCATCGTGAATGCAGTCTCCGCATAGCCATCAGCCCACAAGGTAAAATGCTTTTCTCCGACAAGATACTTGGCATCTTCAGCCTTGATGTAAAGAACAAAATCGCCTGCGGAAAGCCCCAGTGCTTCAGCCTCTGTTGCGTCACCCTCGGTAAGGAATGCAGATGCCCCGGTATCATCGGTAAACTTGATGCCAACAACGGAACCAAGCCCTGTACGGATACCGAAGCCAAGCCATTTATGCTTGCCCCAGGTTTCCCCGTGATCAGCAACGACAAGATCTTTAACTTCACAGTCGAGTGTGATAGTGATTGCAGAGCCGTCAATGCTTACTGTTGCATGACCACTGTTAGCTGCTGTCTCGCTTGTCGGCATCGAAGCCGGAGTGGGACAAGCCAGTACTGATACATTCCAATCATCAGGAATCATTACACCGGCATTCTTGAGTCCGATCAGAAGCGCATTAAATGCATCCTTCACATCCTTTACCTGATTTCCGGTAACCGCTGCCTGGTTTTCAGCACCGGGAAATCCGGAGATGGACGCACCATCCCCGAACTCCAGAACACCACCGATATGAGTGACTTCGCCACCCTGTTCGGTATAGTTTTTTGCATTGTAATCACTCATAGCCGTCCCCTCCTTATGCCTTCATCTGAAGGAGCTGGATACCTTCGGTAAGAATGACCTTACCGTCAACACGCTCGGTTGCGACATAGCCGATCTGGCCGTTGGTAGCGTAAAGCTCGTTCAGTCTCTGTACAGTTCTTCCTGCACGGTCGCCGATCCAGTAGTTCTTGAAATCGCCAAATGCAACAGTGTATGCGGAAGATGCCATTGTAGGAACATAAGGACTTGTGTAAAGGTCATAACCCAGAAGCTTATCCGGCTCACCTGCCTGAAGCGAAGGCTGCCAGAGGTATACACCGTTGCCGTCCTTGAGCTTTCTGATAGCAGAGATAGTCGCATCGTTCATGAGGAACTTAGCGTTTCTGCGGTAAGGGCTCTTAAGCGCATATACAAGGCTGATAAGCTCATCAGCAGTAATAGCGTTATTTGCAGCCGCAGTAACACCGACCTGACCGCCATTTGCGGTAAAGATACCCGTAGGCTGACCGGAACCGGTTCCTACGCAGAAAGCCTGCTCCTCTGCAATACCGAAGGCTCTGGCAAACTCGTCACGAAGATATCCCTCGATATCAAACGCGGAATCCTGAAGAAGCTCAATGGAAACCCTGCAAAGATCGGTAAGCTTGAACGCATCGATCTGCTTCTGACCGAAAGAAGGATTGCTCTCGGTATAGGCAGCATTCTCTGCAGTCCACTGTGCAGTAGAATGTCCGGTCGCGATAGGAATCTTACGCTCGTGCTGTGTAGTGATCACCTTTGCAAGTTTTCTTACAACGTTCTCATCATCAAGTGCGGATACGATCTGACGCTCGAACTCCTCCGGTACGAGGTAGCCGCCGTCTGCATCCACTCCTTCAGAAAGGACATTGTGAATGAGCTGCTTGCCGCGAAGGTGTCTGCCGAAGTCCTCTGCATACGCATTGGACGCACGACCCTGCTTCTCAGGAACAACACTCTTTTCAGGTCTTGCGGTGAGCGTATCGCTTACAGCCTTGGAAAGCTCTGCCTCATGTGCGTCACGTCTCTCCATGCGATGGATTTCGTTTGTAAGCGCATCAAGGTCAGACTCCATATTACTGTAGGTGGCATCGTCTTCTGCGGAAAGCACACCCTTGTCTGTTCTGTGGGTATCGAGGAAGCCTTCCATCGTATTCCACAGCTTTGCTCTCTTTTCTCTTAATTCGTTGATAGTCATGATAAAAATCCTCCTTGCTTTAAAGCAGTTTTTTGTAAAGGGAAGCCCTAAGATCATCAACATTTCTTCCCTCAGTTACCGTTTCAGTTCCAGATTCCACAGGTTTGACCCTTGCGGAGATCTTGTTAACCAGTGCCAGCTCGACAGAATTTGCCGAAAACTCATAGCCCGATACATTCGTAAAGAGCTTCTCGTCTTCCAGAATTCCATCGATAAATCCAAGTTCCGCAGCCTTCTTTGCATTCATCCATGTGGTTTCATCCATCATCTTTGAAAGCTGCTTGCGAGGCAGTGAAGTCTTGATCTCGTAGGCATTGATGATGCTTTCCTTTACCTCATTCAGCATATCGATTGCCTTTTCCATGTCCGCATGGTCTCCGAAAGCGATGGTAGCCGGATTGTGAATCATCATCATGGCTGTAGGAGCCATAAGAACCTTGGTACCGGACATAGCGATGACTGATGCCGCCGATGCAGCGATACCATCAATCTTCACAGTCACATCGCCCCTGTAATCCATGAGCATGGTGTATATCTGGCTTGCCGCGATACAATCACCACCGGGTGAATTGATCCAGATTGTTACCGGACCGGAACCTGCAAAGAGCTCATCCCTGAACTCCTGTGGTGTGATATCATCGTCAAACCATGACTCCTCAGCAATCGTGCCGTAGAGTTCTAACACTCGCTCAACGACCTCCTCGCCGGAGTCCTGATTTCGAATCCTGTGATTCGTCCATTTCCAGAACTTCTTCATCTGACTTTTCCTCCTCTCCCGTAGTACCGTTCGCTCTATAAGCTGCCCCGGCATCAATCAAAGGAACCATGTTGCCGTTAACGAGGTACAAGTCACCTCCGGCTTCAGCAGGGATCCTGTCGAGGTTCTCAAGCTCCCTTATGTCGTTTGCGCTCATCCAGCCGTTCTGCCTTCCGATTGCGTAGCCGTCCATGCGGGATTTGTAGTCACCTCTAAGCAAACCGTCCACGTTAAATTTGATGAAGTAATCTTTCTTCTCATCCTTCGTTAAGAGAGATCTGACCATCGCCTGTTCCCATCTCGATACCCAGGGATCAAGCGTGTATTTCACGAACTCCAGTGACTGTTGCTCGATATTGTTAAAGCTCGACTTCTCAAGGTCACCAATCATGTGCGGAGGAACACGAAAGATCCTCGCTATCTCGTCAATCTGGAACTTCCTTGTCTCAAGGAACTGCGCCTCATTCGGAGATATCGAGATTGGAGTATATTTCATGCCTTCCTCGAGGACTGCAACCTTGTTTGCGTTATGGCTGCCGCCGAAGGTCTGCGTCCAGGAATCCCTGACCTTTGCAGGATCCTTAAGCGTCCCCGGATGCTCCAGTACTCCCGAAGGAGCCGCACCGTTCGCAAAAAACTTACTGCCGTATTCCTCAGTCGCAATCGCAAGACCTATGGCATTCTTGGCCATAGCAATCGGCGAGTATCCGACCAGACCGTCAAAACCAAGCCCCGGTATATGCAGCACCTCTGAAGGAGACAGCCTTACCATCATGTCCTTGGAATTCGTTGTCCTGGCATCATCGGTGCTTCTGGTGTACTCGTAGTAGAGTCTGCCTTTATCGTCACGATCCACGTTCATACGGTCAGGCATTAAGGGATATAGTCCAATGATCTCGCCCTTTCCGTTTCGTATAATCTGTGCGTAGGCGTTTCCCCACAGGAGCAAGTGCGTCATAAGCGTTTCCCTGAACACAAAGGAAGTCATTTCAGAGTTGGGCTCATCATGCAAAAGAAAATACAGCGGATGATCCGCTGCACGTTCCTTTCCCCCTGTATCGGTGTACTTATAAAGATTAAGCGGCAAACTCGCTATCGCTTCGGATAAAATCCTCACGCAGGAGTAAACCGCCGTCATCTGCATTGAAGTTCGCTCATTTACATACTTGCCGCTTGATGAGTTTCCCAGAAAGAAACTGTACGAGCTTCCTGATGTTCGGTTCTCAGGCTTATCCCTTGACCGGAATATTCCGCTAAAAATAGCCATGTCAGTACCCTCCTTCCAAAGTCTGGTTTATTGCCTCCGCTATCACGCAGAAGCCGATTAGTGCGATCAAAATCATGATCCCCTCCATATCAGAAACTGATGATCCCGCGCTCATCATATACACTTCCGGTATTTCCAGAGCCGCATTTGATAGCCCGGTCAAGTCCCATAATGGTCGCTATGGCTCCATCGATCTTTTCCGTGGACTTCTTTTTGTCGGCCTTGATATTTCCGGCGGGATCCGTCTGTATGTATATGTTGTCCATCATCCAGCGCAGTACCGGATGGCCACCGTGCGCTATCTTTTTCTCAAGCACAAGTTTCATTAGCTCCTTGGTAGGTGGGGACATATCTTTATATCCCTGCCCGAAGGGAACCACGGTGAAACCCATCCCCTCAAGATTCTGCACCATCTGCGCCGCACCCCATCTGTCGAAGGCGATTTCCCTGATGTTGAAACGCTCGCCCAGGCCCTCAATGTATTTCTCTATGAATCCGTAGTGCACCACATTTCCCTCGGTGGTCATCACCTTACCGAGCTTCTCCCATGTATCGTATGGAACATGGTCACGCCGTACACGAAGGTCGAGAGTCTCCTCCGGCACCCAGAAGTACGGCAGCACGATGTATTTATCTTCCGGATCCTCAATATTCTCGGGTGGGAATACCAGTACAAATGCCGTGATATCTGTTGTGCTGGACAAGTCCAGACCGCTGTAGCAGACCCTGCCTTCGAGTGACTTCTCATCCACAGGAAAAGCACAGGCATCCCATTTCTTCATTGGCATCCAGCGCACATCCTGCTTCACCCACTGGTCAAGCCGAAGCTGCCTGAAGGCGTTCTCCTCAGCCGGATTCTGCTTTGCCTGCTCACAGGCGGCAGCCACCTTATCCTCGCCGATGGTGATGCCAAGGCTTGGGTTCGCCTTGTACCACACCTTGGGATCTGTCCAGTCATCATCCTCAGACGCACCATATATCACGGGATAAAAAGCTGGATCGGATTTACGCCCCTCCAAAATGTCAACAGCCTTCCGGTGCATCTCATAGCAGATGCTGTTGGTGTCGTTCCCTGCCGTGGTGATGATGAAGTGGAGCGGATTCTTCCTCGCATCGGAAGTGCCGACCGTCATCATCTGGAAGAATTTCTTATCCTTCTGCACCCAGAGCTCGTCAAAGACAAGTGCGCTCACATTCATGCCTGACTTTCCCGCAACATCGCTCGACAGAGCCTTATAAACGCTGTTAGTCGGAACGTAGCGTATCAGCTTCTTGCTCGGCCTGATCTCACATCGCCGCCTTAACGCATCGTCTGCCAGCTTCACCATGTCGCAGGCCACATCAAAAACGAGCGATGCCTGTTCCCTGTCAGCCGCGCAGCCATACACCTCAGCTCTCTGCTCGCCGTCAGCGCAGAGCATATAAAGCGCGACCGCAGCGGCAAGCTCCGACTTCCCGCATTTCTTTGGCACCTCGATATAAACTGTGTTAAACTGCCTGTATCCGTCAGACTTAAGGATCCCGAAAACATCCCGTATGATCTGCTCCTGCCAGTCAATCAGTTCAAAGGGCTGCTGGTAAAACTCGCCCTTGGTATGCCTCAGCTGTTCTATAAAGGTACACACGAAGTCAGCCTCGTTTTTATCGTAATGCGATGTCTCTGCCATAAACCGGGTAGGCGTATATTTTTTCAGTTTCCGCAATATTCCCACCTCCCAATGGCATCAAAAATACCGCCCTGCGGCGGCCTGTCAAATCTATCTGTACGAGAGACAGAGCCTTGCGGCTCGTCCCTGCTGTTATTACCTTTTTCCCTACTGGCGGTAATTCTTATGGATCACCGCCAGGATCTGTTCCTGCTCATCCGGCTTGACACCGATGGACGAAAGTGCCTGTCTCGTCCCGCAGTCAGGGCAGATTGGTGTTTTATTGTCCTCCCGGGACATGGCGGGACGCCCCGTGTATTCCTGTCCGCATATCGGGCAGATTCTCTTTGTGTCTTCAGTCTTTTTCATGGATTACCTCCTCGCTGATACTCAAAGCTTTTTCAAGATATTTCTCGTCAAATCCGAATGCCTGGTAGCCTTCCAGACAGGCATCCACATAAAAACCGCTCGGCATTCCGATTTTCCTGTCCTCATGCATGATGTAAACGAACACCCTGCGTTTTCTGACCTTTCCGGTCCTGATCCCTGTGACAGGAAGCGTCATCTCAGCCTTGTAATAAAACCTCGGATATCCTTCGTAGCGGTCAAGGACAAGCTCATCGCTTGGTGATACCTCCCAGACACCGACCGGAACTTCAGAGCCGTCCTTTTTCTCAATCGTCAGGTATGATCCCGTCTGGCTGCCCTTAAAGAGAAGCTGGTAGCCGGGTATCGCGCTTGTCCCGATGATCCTTGCGGAAGGGCATCTGTATTTCATCTGCTCGATGTTCAGGTTGCTGCCGTAGGCGATGTAATAGCGTTTATCCATATGGTTTACCGTCCTTTCCGGGAGCCTTAACGCTCCTCCTACCACCTTAAGACCGCCGAATCGGTCGGGTGGGGCTCTTACCTGTTACCTTCAAGCGGCTGCTCTGCCGTGCCTGAAGGCTGTGTCTCCGGAAAGGTTCCTGGTAAGGAAATCCCTTGCTGTTGCGAACTCGTCGCCGATGAATCCGAGGCGGAGGAGCCAGGTGCGCATCGCGTATTTCGGATTCTCGTTCTGCTGGGGCTTTGCGCTTGCAGTCTTGACTTCCTTTGCCATCTCGCTAAGGGCAAGGCAAAGCTGGATGTAGCTTTTCAGCTGTCCTGCGTGGATGCCACCCCTGCGTTCTGCTGTAGGCTCGTCGAACTGGAAGAGCCGAAACTCGACCGTTCCCTTAGTGAAAGTGGCGTGGAGGTTCAGCATGTGGTAGCGGCTGTCGTTGTAGTGCTGGTCTCTGCCGTGGCTTGCTCCGTTTGCCGTGTACCAGATCTCCGCAAGCTCCGCCATCGTCTTAGGCTTCTTCTTGTTGACCTTTTCGATGAAGGAAGGGTTTACCGTCCGGCAATAGCGGTTCATGCGGTAGCGGTCGAGCTTCAGTGCTTCGGCTATCAGGCTCTCATGGCTTGCCATGATGTTCGCCAGGTTCCGGAGCGTCTTGGGCGTGTGCCCCTTTGCTCCGATGTGGATGTGGACTCCGCAGCCTCTTCCCGCATCGCTCTTGGCTCCCGCGTGCCTGAGCTGCCTGCAAAGCTCCTGCAAGGTCTCGATGTCTGCGTAGTTAAGGATCGGCGTTACCAGTTCGCATTTCTCATCGTCTGCCCCGTGGATGGAAACGTCCCTCTGGAACTTCCATTCCCTGCCCTGTCTGTCCCATGCGCTCCAGGTGTAGTAGCCGTTGCGCCTTGCCGTGTTTTCGTACCTTCCGGTTCCGAAGAAGTCGGCTGCGACCTTTGCCGCCTTGTCCCTGCGGATGTTGTTCATCTCGACCTCGACCCCGATGGTCTGGTTCTTAAGGTTTTCAATCTGCTTTCTGGTTGTATCTTTCATGGCGTAACCTCCGTTTTGCTTTGTTTTCCGTGACCGTGTGCCTTTCGGTAGTGTATATATCACTCTTTCCGCACACTTTATCAAGTCAATTCGGAGGCATAATAGTCACAAATATACAGACTCGCAGAGGCATTGTATTGTGTATATTATTCCGCGTCCTTCGACAGCTTTTTCACGACATCCTCGCCGAATATCACGTTTAAGCCACTGCCGTTTCGCCAGTTCATGAGGAGCGATCCGGTATCATCCACTCCTGTGACCTCGCCGATGGTTCCGACCGGAGGAGCCTGGGCATCATCCATTTTCACAAGCTCCACCAGTGTCCCGGCTGGATACTCCTTTCGTATCCTCTCAACTTGTTCCTTACTCGGTAGCTTCATCCTGCGCATCCTCCTTTCTCCCGTTCTTCCAGCTTGAATTGCCGGAGAGGTTTTTAAGAAGAACTTTACGTGCGGATTTGTATTCCGCCCCTATGAATCCGAGCCTTAAAAGGAAGCACCTCATGGCATACTTTGGATTCTCGACCTCGTGGTCCTGCGCCGTGACCCTCGTGGCGTTCTTTGCCATCTGACAAAGCTTCGAAATGAAGATGGCCGCCGCTTCCGAAGTCTCCGCATCCGTTTCAGAAAACCATGGGAACTCGACCTTCTCATCGTCAATCACTATCGGAAGCTCCCCGACCCCAAGAGCCGCCTTGATAAGGCTCGCTTTGCTGTCAATGAGCTTTTTCAGGTTGTCGAGCGATTCCCCGGTAAAAAAACTCCTTGGCATCCCAATGGTCAGGCCATCGACCTCCGACGTTTCTTCCTCGGAAGTCCCGATGTGAACTCCTTCTGTTTCCGGCTCCGTCGTCTCTTCTCCCTGCAGGTCCCCGGCTTCAGCTTCCCCACCGGTAAAGCCCGCTTCTCTGATGGCTTCAAGGACACCGGAAGCATCCGTTCCATCATCATATTCAATCACGCCTGTCTTGCTCACCGTAAAGTCTCCGATCCGGAATGCCGCGCTTGGCATCCCAAGGTACTTTGCCTTCTCGCCTATGGTGTCGCTGATGACCTTCACCAGCACCTTGCGTTCGTTTCCCGTCACGTTGTAATTGATCTGCATAAGTTCATCCTCCTTTGCTGTTTGCGCATTTTCGTGCTGTACTATACATCACTCTGAAGCCGCGAAATAGCAAGCGGAGATCGCATAAATATCCACCAAATATGCCGCCCCGAACTCCCGGTGTTTTTGTGTGGTTTACAATTCGGGCTTTGGCACATCGGCATAGGGGATCTTCTCCCCGTCCCGCTCCACGTAAACTTGCGCGTCAGGAGCGCTCTTCCTGAAACGCTCCACCGCCACGTCCACGAACTTCGGCTCAAGCTCCACGCCGTAGCAGATACGCCCCAGCTGTTCGCAGGCAATGAGCGTGGAAGCAGATCCAAGGAAGCCGTCCAGCACCAGTCCATTTGTCTGGGTACACTGCTTTATAAGGTACGCGATAAGAGGTACGGGCTTGGAGCTCGGATGTCCGCAGCCGTCCTCCTTTGCGTTCTTTATCCCGTCAAACTCAAAGACCGCCTTCTGCTTCTGGTCTCCGTACCATATATGTTTGCCGTCCCTGCGCCACCCCCAGATGATCGGCTCCATGTTGAACTTCCAGTCTGTGCGCATGAGCGGAGCCCTCGGCTTCTTCCAGATGAGGCCTGCGCCCACCTTGAACCCGGCATCCTCGTAAGCGTCGTAAAACACACGGGCTTTCATGGTGGCATAGAACACATAGATGCTGGCGTCCTTCGCCATCGCCTCGTGGAAACGGTCGAAGGCGGATTTCAGAAACTCATATCCCTTCTCATCATCAAGGTCATCGTTCTTTATCTTCCCTACGGAGCTTTCCAGCGCCACCAGGTACGGCGGATCTGTGCAGACAAGGTTCACGATTTTGCCGGACAGAAGCCTCTCGTAGGTCTCCGGCTTTGTGGAATCCCCGCAGATGACCGTGTGTTTTCCCAAGTGCCATACATCCCCCGGCATGGAAAAGCAGGGCTTCTCAAGCTCCTCCTCCACATCAAAGTCGTCATCCTCGCCCTCAATGTCGATATCGAAAAGGTCAGCGATCTCGGATTCGTCAAAGCCTGTCAGCCCAAGGTCGAACCCCATATCCTGCAGGGACTCCATCTCAACCTTAAGAAGCTCGTCATCCCATCCGGCATCCAAGGCCATGCGGTTGTCAGCGAGGATATAAGCTTTCTTCTGTGCCTCTGTCATGTCATCGATAAAGACGCAGGGCACCTCATCGAAGCCCTCAGCTTTGGCAGCGGCAAGCCTCCCGTGTCCGGCGATCACGTTCTTGTCCCTGTCGATGATGACCGGATTCACGAAACCGAACTCCCTGAGCGAGGCACGGATCTTGTTGATCTGCTCCGCAGAATGTGTCCTCGCATTATTCACATACGGCACAAGCTCATTCACATTTATGAGTTTAAATTCTGTAGATGTCTTATGGCTCATCCTTCATACCCCCAGAAATAAAATAACCGCACTGCTTGTGCGGCTTAATCCCTCGTCCTTGCCCGAAGCAGAAGCTCCATTGTGGAGTCCTGCGGGCTCCCCTTGAACTCCTCCGAGCAGTTTTCCTTTACGATCTGGTAAATCTCGTTCCAGATCGTGTTCACCTGTTTCATATAGTCCTGCGCCATCTTCACATAGGGTGAAGCGATGGCGGCATTGGTGGTCGGATGCTTTGCGATGTACCCTAACTTCGATATGGTCTGCTCACAGTGTATCCATCTGCCCACGCTCATCGCGTACTGCTCGACCAGCTGGCGGCTAACGATATGTTCACATTTTCGCTCCTTAAGCCACCTGTATGTCTCGTTATATATCTCCTCCGAGCAGAGCTTTGTGCCGTCACGCTGTTCTTCCGTGAGGAAATCACGTATTGGCGGCATCTCCACGGATTCAAGCTCCGCAGGAACCATCATCACGCTCGCCTTCTGCCCGTCCTTTATCTTGTCTGCCAGGGCTTTCGGCTTGCGACCCGCACCCGGTCTTGCACCGCCCCGGCGTGTTCCGTCTTTTGCCATAAAACCCACCTCTTTTACATTTGATTTGTTTGAAAAAATGTGTCAAGGCCACGCCTTTTCAAACACAGCCGTCATGCTGTCCATCTTTTATTTCCCAAAAAACATGGCTTTATGCGGAAAAGCCCCCACAGGGCAATACCCCCTTTGAAATCCTGAAAAATTCACGCGTGACCCCCGCGCCGTTCCCGGGGAAGCCGCCCGTAGAGATCTGACCTCCCCCTCCGGTCACCGCATATAATATGCACTGCCCCGGTTGATTTTGTTTGATTCTTTTTCAGGCATTTGATTATTATTTCAAAAGGAATCAATCCCACGGTCTTTTCAATGCCTGCCCCAGCGGTCACCGCGCTCTGCATGCACCTTGCTGTGGCACGGCTTGCAGAGGCTCATAAGGTTATCCTCATCATGTGTACCGCCCTCAGAGAGCGGGATGATATGATGTACGTGCTCCACGGGAGTGATGCGCCCCTCCGCAAGGCACCGTTCACATACGGGATGCAACTCGGCATATCTCTTGCGGATCAATGGCCATGTGCCCTTGTACCGCTTCTTAGCTTCGTGATCCCTGCCGTAGCGTTCGTACCTTGCGTTCTCCTGTCTCTGGTGCTCCTCGCAGAAGCGTCCGTGCGTCAGCCTCGGACACCCTGAATAAGAACACGGCCTTGCCGGTCTATAAGGCATCTGCTTCACCTCCAGACATAGTAAAAGCCCCGTAGATCTCTCCACGAGGCTTTAGCTTCATTGTCGCTTTGCTCATGATACACTATATCACTTAGGGACTGTGAAATGTTGTGCAAAAGTGTGCAAAACCGTGCAATCTTTTTTTATTCTTTCGGTATGACCACGTTGTGAAGAGCTCTGCTATGAACGCTGTGCACCTTCCTGACGGAGCATGAAAGCTCGTCCGCAATATCCTCCCACGTTTTATAATTCAGATACCGCAGGGTAAGGAGCAGGCTCTCCTCCGGATCACTCACCGTGCCTATCGCCTTCGTGATACCGCTCTTTAAGGAAACCAGCTCGTCTATGTCCTTGTTGATCTCCTCCTCCAGCGTCAGAATCTTCACGACGATTTCCTCCACCCTCGAAACTCCCCTATTGGGATTCCTCGGCATATCGGACATCACTGCACCGGTCTTTGTGGCAAGCTCCCTAAGGTTTGCCTGCTGCTCCAGCTTGGCATTTATCCGTCTGTCAATCTTGTACCCCTTGTTAAGAAATTCCTTCGTCGTCATTATCCCTTGCCTCCTCTCTGAGTTTTTCCTTAAGCCACTGCCCGTCTATGCCCGTTAAGACCTTGATCCAGTCCCCGTCAAAGAACCGCTCGCATTCCATCGCTTTTTCCATCGCCACCCTGCTCCTCGGATTCTTCTTTAAGGATTTCAGGGCTTTGCGATAGTCCTTAGCCGCCAGTATCACGACGGCATTGGCAAGCCTCATACAGCCCTCCGGATCAAGTTCCGCATCCTGATTTCTATGTAGATTTCCATGTAGATTTCCCATAGCCCACCTCCTCCATAGCCTCGTTGAAGAAGCGGATCTTATAACCACGCTTCTTTGCCCGGTCATATTCAGCCCTCATGCCCTTTGACAGCGTGCCGTCTGAAAAGATCCATATCTCCTGCGCTATGTCGAGCCACACCATTCCGAAGAATAAGCCCAGCCTTCTCTGCTCAGGATCTTCGTCATCAAGTATCCTCGGATACAGGAGATGGCTCGCAAGAGGAATACACCCCTGCTCTATGGCAAATCGTGAATACCTGACCGCCGCTTCCTCGTTATCTGATACCGTCCGTTTCTCATCCGCCGCATATCTCGAACAGATATATACAAGCGGCATGAACTTTCTTCTCTGAGGCTTTTCCGACCTCGCCACATTCGTGAGAGCCTGATATGCCGTTGGATCCGGATACTGCTCTGCATTTTTTGTACTAATTGCCATAACTCCTGCCCTCCAATTCCTCGATCTCGATGTATATGCCAGTAGGCTCGTCCGACCACCGCTTCTCCACACGCTCACTCACCACCTGCGCATCATCCTTCCAGAACCCCGTCTTCGTCATACAGTCCTTAAGGAGCTTCTGAAGGTTGTCCGTGTCAGGTCTTGTCGTGCGCCACTCTCCGTTCTTATGGGATTTCCCCTTTGGAAAGAGCCACATCACGGTCAGCTGCACCGCGCCCTCTATCGGCTCCACCGGCCTGTTCTTTATCAGCTGTCCCATCAGGAGCTTCTTGGCCTCCTTCACATTCGGCGGGTCAAAGAATACCGGCCTGCCATTCACCACCTTCACGCTGTGCTCCTGCGCCGTTGCCGTCGGCGGCTTCATTGCCATAAAAAAATTCATATTTTCTAAACCTCCCCTCTTCGGTCTTGGTCTTGTCTGTTTCAGTTATGTTGGACTACTCGAATAGGGTAGGGCGGGCTTTAGCCCTACCCATATTCGGTAGTCTAACTTTCTATCTGAATATATTTATATATTCAGTGGTGTAGAAGAATTTTGAGCCGCCCTGATCATTCACCCTGCACACCCGCATCGAGATGTATGATCTGCCCTTTTTTCAGAACGAATTCGCCGTTCATCTTCTTAATGCGGGCATATATCGTCTTGTCCGTGACCTCAAGGTACTTCATCATATCCTGCACCGTGACCTTGCCCCCGATATTGCAGGCATCGTAGGCCTGTCTGAATTCTGCCTCAGCCTCGTCTGTTGTCTTGCTGTTGGGATTACGCATTCTTCCAGCCGCCCATGTCCCCTGAGCGGGCATCTCGTCCAATGTCCCTTTGTCGTCCAGCTTATGCAGCGGATATTCAAACCAGAAATTGACTGGCTTGATATTGGGAAACTCCCGAAGCGATGACTCCAGTCTCCACGCCGTAGCATATCCATCCCGGACATTGTTCTTGATATCATCCGACAGTTCCAACTCGATCATATCCAGCTGAGCATCGGGATCCCTTGCAAATACGCCGCTGCCGGATGCCCTGTCCATTGCTTTCTTCGCCCCCTGGGCACCTTTGCTGTGATGATGACAGTAAATTGTCGAACACCCTGTCGTATTGCAGATCTTGTCAAACTGGTTACAGAAGGCTCCCATGTCCGACGCCGAATTCTCATCGCCCGTAATGACCTTATAAATGGGATCGATAATGATCGCGTCAAAGTGCTGGTCTCTCACCCTGCGTATGAGCTTCGGCACCAACTGATCCAGCGGCACGGCGTGCCCCCTTAAGTTCCAAAGCACGATATGCTGTGCATTGTCCATTGGAATGCCAAGTGCCTCGTATATCTTTAGAAACCTGTTAATACAGCTTGCGGGATCAATCTCAAGGTTGACATACAGCACTCTCCCCTTCCGGCAGTTGAATCCCAGCCATTTCACGCCTTCGGCTATCGCAATGCATAGTTCCATAAGCAAGAATGACTTCCCTGCCTTGGACGAGCCCGATATCAGCATCTTATGTCCTCTGCGGAGAATCCCTTGTATAAGCTCCTCCGGGAGCATCGGCGGATTGTCCTTATACTCTGCCAGCGTCTCCATATCTGGCATCTCATCGTTTATGCCCTCCGCAAAGTCCATCCACTCCGTCCAGGATTTTCGCCCGATGTTCGTTGCCACGATATACTGCCTGTTGCCGTTCCTTGTCGCGCCCGGAAGCCTTGAAAGCCTGCTCGGATTACGGTTTTGCTTGTCAATGGTGACTCCGTTTTTTTCGAGGAAATCATATAGAAGCTCCACGCGCTTCCTGTACTCGTCATAATCGGCAGCATCCACCCTGACGATGGCGTGAAGCGACTTGCCGCCGGAATGCACCAGCACTGCGATGGGAAGCTCCAGCTTCCGAAACAGCACGTCCTGCTCCGCGATGGGCAGCGTGTCTGACTCCACCAGCGCATAGGTAAAGCGCGTCACGTTCTCATTCTTTACGCCCTTCCCGTCCAGGGGATTGAAACGGATCCACGCCCCGACATTCGGTTTCCAGTCCCCTATGGTCGCGCCAAGGTCATCGGGATATTTGTCAAGGGATTTGATAAGCTCCCCTGCGGTCTTATAGAACACGCCCTTTGAGGGAACCCATCTGCCCTCCTTGTCCTGCCATACATCTCCGGTCACAAAGCCCACCACTTCGTCAGGTGCAAAGAGCGTCTCCAGATATGTCTTAAAATCTTTTACCGGATTCCACGCTTCTGCCGGTGTAAAGCCGGTGAAGCTGTCTCCGTCAAACTCAATGGAATCATCCCAGCCAAGTGCGCTTCCTTCATCCATGAAAGGCTTCCATCCCCTGTCCTTTGCCATCTGAACGATGGTCCCGGCCTTTACGGGCTTGCCGCTGCCGTTGAATGATGCCCACTTCTTCTCGCATTCACCCGTATGATAGCGATTGTCATTTCGAGACCAGTCATCCCATACAGAACAGGGATAACCTTCTTCCTTTAATGCCATGCCGACTGTTATCCAGTCAGCACGGCTAAGCTCAGATACCGGGAGTGCCTTCAGTGCAGATAATATATTGCTATCCATTTACGCCTCCTTCCCGGAGCCGCCATGCAACTGTGCATAAAGCCTGCATGCTGCCCTGATCTCGTCCATGCTTGTCTTGGAGCTCGACTTGTAAAACGGGCAGTCCCTGCCTCCGAAATCATTGTCACTTAAGCAGACGCACCTGCCGTCCTTATGCGCGAAACAGTCCTGATGCGTATTACATGAGGGGAATGCTTTCCCGCCTCTTTTCTTTACTGTCTTCTTATCCATAGCCATGTCCTCCGTTATGGTGTGTACAGGGCAGGCTGCATCCCATAAGGGACCTGCCAGTGGTTGTTTGCAAGTATCGAAATCATACGGTTGGCATCGTCAAAGAGCCATGTGCCGACCTTCCTGAAACCATATCGTTCAAGACATCTGATCTGCTTTGGCGTCGCAAGCCCTTCCTGTTGCCGCCTCTTCAGCCTGTCTATAAGAAGCGACGCCATCCCGCAATTCGGTACGCTCTCCGGGAATATCCCCCTGCGTTCCAAAAACTGCAGCTGCTTTTCCGATGGCGGAGCCTCTTCCCAGACGAATGTCGGAACATAATTGGTCAGATCCTCCGCTGCTATGGAAAGCGCATACTGGAGCGGATCCACTAATTTGCGTTTCCTTAACCTCATGGCCTCAAGTTCCCTCGCAAGTGCCGCCTCCCGTTCTGCCAGCACGTCCTTCTCCGCCTGTTCCTCCGCTTCAATGATGTCAACCTCGCCGTTATTTTCACGGATCTGTTTATCGATCATCTCCGCGATCTTTGCATCCTTTGAAATAAGGGCAGACGGCCTGCAAAGGTCATGGCGTTCCGTGAGCCACAGGAAATCAAGCAGCAGCAAATCTGTTTTTCCCGGATAGAGCCTCGTGCCCCTTCCGACCATCTGCTGGTATAAGCCACGCACTTTTGTCGGTCTGAGTACCACGATACAGTCCACGCTCGGGCAGTCCCAGCCCTCGGTAAGGAGCATTGAATTACAGAGGATGTCATACCTCCCGTTTTCAAAATCCTCCAATATCTGCGCCCGGTCATCGCTGTTGCCGTTGACCTCCGCCGCCTTAAGCCCCCTGCGCTTTAACATGCTGCAGAACTTCTGGCTGGTAGCGATGAGCGGTAAAAATACGACCGTGTGCTTTCCCTCTGCGTATCTCACCATCTCGTCGGCAATCTGCTCCAAATACGGCTCCAGTGCACAGCCGATATCCCCTGCGTTGTAGTCGCCGTTTGACACCTTCACGCTCCCGATATCAAGCTCCAGCGGGATCATCTGCGCTCTGATCGGCACCAGATATCCGTCCTTGATCGCCTGTGCCATCGGGTACTCATATGCCATAGAATCAAAATATTCGCCCAGGTTCTTTTTATCACCCCTGTCCGGTGTCGCCGTCACCCCCAGCACCTTCGCTTCCGGGAAATGCATAAGCACCCTCTGGTATGAGTCCGACATCGCATGGTGCGCTTCATCCACGATGATGGTCTTAAAATAATCATGCGGGAACTGCGAAAGACGCTTTGGCTGCGCCATCGACTGCACCGATCCCACCGTCACGGGGATAAAGCTGCCAAGGCTTGAGCTTTCAGCTTTTTCCAGCACCGTATCAAGTCCCGTCAGTTCCTTCAGCTTGTCCGATGCCTGTGTCAGTAATTCTTCCCTGTGGGCAAGCTGCAATACCCTCTCGCCCTTGTCCACCTGGTTCTTCGTTATTTCAGAGAACTCGACTGTCTTGCCCGTACCCGTGGCCTGGTTGAGAAGCGTCCGAAGACGCCCCTCATCCCATTCCCGGTGCACCGCCGTAACAGCCTCCCTCTGGTACGGTCTCAGCTCCATCCTGCACCTCCCTTAGTCAAACGGCAGCTCGTCAGCCGCACCCTCCGGGATCTGCATGAAGCCGTCCTTGTCTACGCCCGTCGCTTTCGGCATCTGGCTCTCGTCATAGTCAAGATACTTCGACACCTTGTTGTTCTCGCGCTCCTCACCGGTGCGCTTGTCGGTGTACTTATTGACATAGATATGAGCCCTGCCCCTCGCGCCAATGACTGCGTTCCAGTTCATTGTGACCCGCTCGCCTTTCCTCTTCTGGCCGATGGCACGGAAGAACTGCGAGAGCTTCCATTCCATACGCTTATGAAGGATCAGATCGTCAAACACAGTCGTCGTACCCTGACCGGAATCGATCTTTAAGGTGAGCGTGGCCTTGTTGCAGGCGCACATTTTTTCACTTCCCGGAAAGCTCCCGCGCTCGAAGCCCGTGACCTCGAATGCGTAGTCACCTTCAGGGAGGACGGGAAATTCGGAGCCATCATTCTCCAGGACGCCGTCCCAATCCAATACCTGATTCTCTTCTCCCATGATTTCTACCTCCTAGTATAGTAATGATGTAGTCATTAAGGACTACAGTTAATAGTTTCTATTTCCAAATCTAAGTAATGATTGAAGGGAGGATTCCCCTCTCATCAGATATCATCAAGGAGCTTTACTAACAGTTATACATGTCTG
>JAGAXP010000271.1 GCA_017940955.1 Oribacterium sp. | reverse complement strand
AGTCATCCTTTCGTGCAAATGCAGTTCCATCGGTGAAAGGCTGTGCATACTGGAAAGGACCCATAGCTATCTTGTGGTCGTTTTCATCAATGTAGTAGTAACTGTCATACAGGTAGAATACATAGTAGCCGTCGCCATAGGAAACGTCATACAGAGAATCGGTATCATTGAGAAGCTCCGTAAGTTTTCCGTCATTGGCTTCATCCAAGGTTTTGTAATCGAGAACGATATTTCCTTTGTTATCGTAGATCACGAAATCATTGGTCTCAGAGTTGGCTTTACATAATACATGATCCTTCATGCCGCTGATGTAGCCGTATTCAGGTGAAACAAAGCTTCCGTCCGGAGAGATGAGCTGGCGGTGAATGTTTTCATCCGGAACATCTATCGCATCTGAGCTGTTGTTCTTTGCGCCTTCAACAGGATCGTATTTACTTACCTCGTAATAGGGAAGGTAAAACTCATTGTAGTCTGCAGGATCATAGTAGGAAAGAACCTCAATGCTGTTATAAACAGGATCTGTAATGAGGCGTCCCTTTGTATCAAAGAAACCGCACATGTATCCGCCGATATAAGAATAACCTTCATCCTCACCATACTCGACATCAACAACAAGAGGGCTTCCGCTATAAGGAAGCAGTAAGCCGTAGTCACCGCCGGGCTCCACTGAGGTAAGTGTGCCTTCGGGTGCGTCATTAAGGCGGGTGTAGTTTGCCTCAGGTGCAGGCTTTGCTTCGACACCCTTGTCATCGTACATGGATACATCCATGACGGAAACGTAACCCTTTGAAGCGACAAGGCGCTGACCGTCTGAAGACATGATCCAGTCATAGAGAACTCTTGCTGCCTTGGCTCTGCTGTCCGCGGGGTCTGTCTCCTCGGGAATAACGGCATAGTATGCATTACGATGAGGATACTTCTTTTCACGGATGGTTGCAGGCTCAGGCTTTACTCCGTCAACGGAAATGATCTTTAAACCCTTTGCCTTTTCCATATCATTGGCGTAGTAGTATACGGAATAGCCGATGGCATTGGCGGAATTGTCGTAGGATTTAACCGCTGTCATCAACTCGCCCATTTCCGAAGCTACAAGACTTGAAGGCGGGGTAACCATAGGAGTATCCTTCATGATGTGCTTCAGGATAAGTGCCTGTGAGCCGGCGCCTTCATTACGCTGGAATGCCTTGATCTCGGCATCATTACCTCCGACTTCCTTCCAGTTGGTGATCTTTCCGGAATAGATGTCTCTGATCTGATCGGTGGTCAGGTTATCAACCGGGTTATCCTTATTTACCACAAAGATAAGTGCATCGGTTGCAAAATCCTCTATACGGTATTTGAAGCCTGCATCTGCCATCTCCTGAAAGACCTTGGCATTGGGTTCACCTACGATGAGCATGTCGGCCTCTCCCGCAAGAAGATTCCGGAAGGACTGGGTAGTACGGTTGAATACACATAAATCTTCGGCTTCTTTTTCGCTTATGCCAAGAAGCGCTGAGGTCAGTGTTTTACCGAGAGGTACCGTTGAGGTGGAACCATCAAGCCTTGGAAAATTTTCTTTTGTGAAATCGAAATCAGGAAGCTTTATCGGCTCGGATTTCTTTTCCGCAGTTTCTGTCTTTTCTTCTTTTCCTTCTGTTGATTCCGATGCTTCTCCTGAGTTTTCCGATCCATCGGCGGATTCAGCTTCGGTCTCCTGAGCTGAGGATTCCGCTTCTCCCGAGGGCTGAGGCTTCGGATTATTTCCGTTACATCCGGCAAGAGAAATTGAGGCTGCCATCAGCACAGCAGTCAGTAAATGCTTCTTCATAAAACCTCCTTAATATAGTTACGTGCACGGCAAGGCTCAGGTTTCATAATCCGGTTCTCTTTTCCTTCTCATTCTGGTGTAGGAAAGATTTACCAGCTCCTGCACGGAGCTGACTTCAGAAGCTCTGGCCATGCCGAAATCAGCATGTATGGTACACTTAAATCCGTTCAGCATATCAATTTTACGTATTTCAGCTTCCGCCTTTTGTACGAGACCCATCATGCCGTTAAAGCTTGTGGTTTTTCTGGCTATGGAAAACATACCGCCATTGGTTCTTGAGAGAATGAAACCGGTACCGAAAACAGCTCTCAGTATATCCGCGGTTTTTTTCAAAAGCTCCTGTCCGGCAGCATCGCCATAATCCTCTACGATGCCGGAATATTCTTTTATTTCACAGGAAATATGAGCATAGTTCTCCCGATTTTTCTTATAGTTATCATCGAGATCCAGCATTGCGACCATAAGCCCCTTCACGTTCATAAGTCCGGTAACAGGATCCTCCAGATCAAGCCTTCGGGCTTCGTCAGCTGTATGTATCTCTTCCGTATCTACAAAGAACCCGATAAGTCCGCAAATCTTACCCATATTATACATCGGATACTTGCTGACGGCTATATGATGAACTACACCGTCCACCACATTTTTGCCCAATGCTTTAATGACCACTTCGCCCTTGTTGATGATCTCCTTATCCATGTTTGCAGTGGAGATGCCGTCGATACGAAGTCCCAGCTCCGCGTCTGTTTTACCTATCAGTTTTTCCGGTGACAGGTCATAATATTCATAAAAAGCCTTGCTTGCTCCCAGGTACCTGAGCCGTGTGTCCTTCCAGAATATCCGGATAATGCTTTTGTTCATAAGGAATTCCCAGGCATTTTCTGCTTCGATGTGACGGTCTGAAGAAATGGTGCCTTTTTTCAAAAGCCCTTCGATGATCCACATAGTCTCCGGGTCGTTAATGATGGCCGGCTTTGAGCTTACGAGCAGCCTGTGGGCATTGGCACCTCTGAAGGAAGTAACAGTACACTCAGTCCATTCGTAGCTGCCGTCAATCTGGCGCATACGGAACAGTGCAGAAAAGGTTCCGTTTTTGTTCTCCTTCAATTTGGTCTTTATGTTCTCCGGGGAGACAAAGCTTCTCCATCTTTCCTGCTCATCGGGATGGATATAGTTTGATATATTTTCCGAATAGTAGCTTTCAGTATTCTCGATGGTACTCCCCACGGTTTCGGAAGGAATACTGGTGGAGATAATGGTTCCTTTATGTTCATCTGTATCGACGTAATGAATACTGTCGAAATTGAACATCAGCTTTCTGGCCAGGGCATCAAGCTCTGAAGTGAACTGTTTCTCCTGCTCATAAACCAGACTGTCCATGGTGGCAAATATAACAGAAAGATCATCGCAGGAGGAAAGTATCCGGAAGGAAAGCTTATAATAATTACCGTTTGCAAGGAAGGTCATGTACTCTTCCGCATTATTTGCCTCCGCTTTGAAAGCCAGATCCCGGCATTTTCTTCCCTTAGGGCTTTCGGGATGGTTCATGTCCGCCTCCAGAGCTTTGAGATCCTTATAGCCTGCTGTAAGGAGGATCTCATTGAAGTCCTCGTTACTGTAAAGTCCCTTGAAGGTTTTACCGTCTGTAAGGAACAGCGAAACAGGATTGTCCACGATAACATTGGTGAGTCCTGCTTTATCATACATGGCAGAAACATTTCTGGTTTCCCACCGGACTCCGTCAGCTTCTAACTGCTTCATGAGACTTTCATAGGGAAGTGCTTTTGAAAAGATATTACCCTGGATCTTTTCACAGCCGATGCTTTTCAGGAAGCTGAGCTGATCTTCTGTCTCAACTCCCTCTGCCAGTGTATGCATACCAAGCTTTTTGGACATCTCAACGATCATGGACACTATGGTCTTCGCCTTGTCATTGAAATTATTGAAAAAACCCATATCTATCTTTATTTCGTCAAAAAGAAAATCCTTAAGGACGTTAAGGGAGGAATAGCCGCTTCCGAAATCATCCATCCAAACCTGGAAGCCTGCCTCATGGAATCGTTCTATAGCTCCTGAGATGATCCCGTTGCCTGACACCAGGGAGGTTTCGGTTATCTCAATGTTTATTAGACTTCTGCGTATGCCTAAGGACTCTGTAAGTGTGGAAATATCAGTTACGGGGTCGTTAAATACAAAGTCAGTTCTTGAAAGGTTAACAGAAACAGGTACCACCGGGAGCCCCTTTTCCTGCCTTTCCCGAAGGAGTTTTGCTACCTGCTTTACCACATAAAAGTCAAGATTATAGGAAATTCTGTTCAATTCCAAAAGCTGTATAAAGTCATCAGGATACAGTAAGCCATAGGTTGGGTCATCCCAGCGGGAAAGAGCCTCAAATCCGCAGAGTTCACCCGTAAGTGTACGCATCACAGGCTGCAGGCATATCCGGATCCAGCCACGCCCGATAGCATTATCAAGATTTCTGACGATATAGTCCTTCCTGGCGCTTTCGTCTGCCAGCTTTTCGTCAAACCACACGAAGCCGGAATTATAATTATTTCTCAGGGTATCGCAGGCCATACGAGCCCTGTTGCAGGCAACATCTACGGATATTTTTTCATCATCTATACCGTAGATGCCCATACGTACAGGCAGGGATTGCCCATGATTTATATTCTGTATCTGTTTAATGATTCCGTTAAGCTCGATATCGATTCCCGCTGCTCTTGTAAAGACGTAGAAACGGTCTTCTCCGAATCTTGAACAGTATGTGCTTCCGAAATGCTGTTTCAGGATATCCGATATGCTGCAGAGCAGACGGTCTCCCGCCTCCTGACCGAAACTTGTATTGAAACCCTTCATGTCTTTTAAGTCAAGGGTGAGAACTACGGCCTGACCGTATCTTTCTATGATCTTTGGGATATCGTTTTGGGCTTTTCTGAGAAATGAGCTACGACCAAGGAGCCCTGTCAGAGGATCAAATTGAAGCTCCGCAGGGATGTTAAGAGAATGAAATTGTTTACTTATATTACTTATATCAGTTAAATTTGCAGGATCATCCATATTTTTCAGCTCCGTGATATTCTGTGTAAAATTTATCGTTGAGCTTAGTTATCTTCATTGCGCACGTAACAAAAAAACTTTTTCCGCACCGGTTACTTACAAAAATTATTTCTGATACTATAATAGCACATTTTTCTCACAAATGTGTCACTATTTTTAATAGTTCAGTCTTTGCAGGAGCGTTACAGATCAGCTGCAGGAGCCTTTGGACAGAGTCTTAGGAGCGGAATGAGCCACTGACTCCTCTACCGGCTCCAAGGTCTTAACTGTTACCCATGAACAGGGAAGAGCCGGAGGAAAATCCTCCGGCTCCTTTAATTTGCGAGATATGGCCTTCAAGCGAATATTTATATTCATTTGAAGGCCAGCGTGACATCGAGAAGGGGTGCCTTCCCCCTGCTCGATTACCTTTTATCTATCGTTTTATATTCTTTTAATTCGCCTACATATTTCGTGGCAGGGCGCATGATACGTCCGTCGTAAAGCTTGTTTTCCATATTGTGAGATACCCAGCCTGCAACACGTGCTATTGCAAAAAGCGGTGTATAGAGTTCATCGGGTATTCCCAGCATGCTGTAGGCAAGACCTGAGTAGAAGTCAACATTGGTCGGTAACGGCTTCTTCTTTTTCTCTGATATGACTTCGTGAACGGTATCCTCAAAAAGCTTATAGAAATTGAAGGTTGGCATCAGTCCCTTTTCAGAGGCAAGATTGTGACAGAGGCTGCGGAGGATTTCCGCACGGGGATCTGATAATGTATATACCGCATGTCCAAAGCCGTAGATAAGCCCCGAATGGTCGTAAAGCTTGCCATCGATGAGATCTGTGACAACCTTACGGATCTTTGATTTATCATTTGTGAAGCCTGTGACAGAGATCACCTCTTCCATCATCCTGGATACGGAGATATTGGCACCGCCGTGCTTGGGACCCTTTAATGAGCCGAGGCTTGCACAGATAGCCGAATAAAGATCGGTACCGGTTGAACCTACCACTACGTTTGTGAAGGTGGAGTTGTTTCCTCCGCCGTGGTCCGCATGGATAACCAGCAGGGCATCCAGGAGATTGGCTTCCTTGTCTGTAAACTTTCCATCGGGGCGAAGCATATGAAGGATGTTTTCGGCAATGGAATAATTTACATTAGGGTTATGGATGATGAGAGAATTATGGTAAACCTTGTGAAGCTTTGACTGATATGCATAGCAGGCAAGAGTCGGGAGCTTCGCAATGAGGTTCAAACCTTTTCTCAAGGTCTCGTAAACATCAGTATCATCAGGAGAATCGTCGTAGTTGTAGAGCTGAAGTGTAAGGGTCTGAAGACGATTCATCAGATTAAGTGATGGTGAACTGAGTATTTCGTTTATAAGGAAATTGTCAGGAAGAGAATATCTGTCGGACAAACAGCCTTTGAAATTACTGAGCTGCTTTTCGTCAGGAAGAAAACCGAAAAGCAGGAGGAAGCAGGTTTCTTCAAAACCAAAGTTTCCCTGACGGTTATTGATAAGGTCGTTTATACTGTAGCCTCTGTATAACAGATCTCCGTCACAGGGAGAAACCTTTCCGTCTTTGTCTTTAACGTAGCCGACTACGTCTGAAACTCTGGTAAGTCCTACGAGAACGCCGGTGCCATCTTCATTCCTGAGACCTTTTTTTACATTATAGGTTCCGTAAAGTTCACCCGGAATATCCGTGTAGTTTGAGGATTTTCCAAAGAAGCGTGCCAGGATGCTGTCATCAAAATATAAAGTCCTTATGGCTTCTGTTGTCTCTTTTGTAAATAAAGTGTTACTCATATTGTTCCCCTTCCCCTTGTGGAAATGCCGGCCGCTAAAGATTTGTTTTCCAAAGGGCTGACACAACACCTGTAGTCATAGATTCAAGTCGTTATATAAAAGACATTTTTAATATGTCTTTTAATATAATGCAAATTATACGCTCTGAATAAAGGACATGTCAATTGCGTCCTATATTCTTTTTGGTAATAGGGGCTATTCTTCTTGTTGATAAGAGACGCATTTCAGATAAAGTATCCCGGCTAAATATTATGATTAGAAATAATATCGGACAGGCGGTGAAGCACCGACCTATCCGATATTGGAAAAAGAGTTATACAATCATTAATAAATCACAGTTTTGTTTTTGCCTGTATTTTTTGCTTCATAGAGCGCCTGATCCGCATGGGAAGCAAAGCTGTCTCCGGATTCACGATTCTGCCTTTCGGCCACACCCAGACTGATGGTACAGTTTCCGGCCAGTGGAAATGTGACGTCAGAAAAGGACTTTCGTATGGCCTCGGCAATTTCAAATGCTTTTTCCTTACCCATTCCGGGAAGCAGGATCATGAATTCTTCACCACCCCATCGTCCTGCCGAAGCATCTGCTATTTCAGAGGTTTGTTTCTTCATTACATCTGCCAGGGTACGGATTACATAATCGCCTTCATTATGTCCGAAGTTATCATTAACCTTTTTGAAATTATCGATATCCATCATGACAAGTGAAATAGTTTCATAAGAATCTGACTCAGCAGCTTTAGTTATCCTCCTCTGGATCTCGCCACGATTAAGCAGCTGTGTCAGTCCGTCGGTAATAGCCATATTACTGAGCTTCTGATTCATGTCTGATAGCTGTTCGTTGGCGGTTTCAAGTTCACTTGTAGCCTGTTCTATAAAGTTTGCAAGACGTTCAACAGTTGAAAGTCTCTTATTGCCATGAAGCTCCTCACAGGCGGTTTTTTTCCGGTGCTCTCTTCCGGGGATCATTTCCTTCAGGGTAGCGATGACCAGAGTAAGATTGTGCTGGTTTACGTTGTCATCCGTTCTCAGGAATTCACTTATGGTATAGAAACCCGATGAAGGAGCTATAGTCTCAAAGGCTTTAGTTTCATTTCCTATCTCATTGTCTCCCCAGAAGGCTTTTCTTCCTGCACAGGAAAAGATCATGATGACATCAGGGTCTTCCTTTTGTATTTCCCGGATATTCTGATATATGGATTCCATGATGGTTACAGGATCTCCATAAGCAAGTCTTATCTTTGAAGTATTCTCCACATCAGAAGCCATGACAAGAGAACCGTCCTTCAGACATTGCTGAGGGTGACGGAGGATGTCGATTCCGTTTCTCTTGATGATGTACGGAAATTCAAGGGTATTGTACAAAAAGGTATCGTCATTTTCGATTTTCAGGTAGCGGTGGTAAATGTTGAATGCACTGACACCATCGATCTCCTGAAGGACATTACCCATTGCTTTCGTAATATCCATATATTTGCCAAGGGGTTTCCAGCCACTGATATATCTGCTGTTCACAACCAGATCATCTCCGCCTATAAAAACAAATACTATACTATGATCAGTAGCATTTCCGCCATTCGAAAGTACATAGGAGGAGAAGGAATCCAGGGCAGCATTGAAAGCTCCGCCGCCCATGATGCGGACGTCAGATCTTACTTCATCAAGACCGGTGCACAGCTTTGTCATGGAAGTTTTCCATACCGTAGTATAAAAAAGTATGGCTTTAACCCAGCTGTTCTCATTGGCAAAGCTGACAACCTTTGGCATAACACCGTCAACACTTTCCATATCCAGACGATACTGTTTTACATCCACTTTTGCTGTAGGTGATTCAAATAGGGTGCAAACCAGAGCATAAGTATCTGTACTCAGATCCCCCTCAATGATGCTCCCTGCCGTTGAACAACCGACATAGGCGGCACCGGGGAATTCATTTTCCAGCTTCTTACAAACATACTCGATGGCATATCTTTCCAGAGATCTGCTGAAAAGCTGAAAAAGTAAATGATCTTCCTGCCCCGGACCGGTTTGTTCTCTTAATTTATGTAAGGCTTCCACGGAGTCTTCCGGTTTTTGAAATGTAACTTGAAACTGTTTCATTCATAGTCTCCTTTTGGTTATTCCTGTATCAATAAAACAGCTTTTATATCACTTAAAAAGCTGCAGAAGGTTTTGTGAATAAAAGATTTATATGGTATTTATCGACAGGTTTCTGGTTTTTATCAGTTTAAAACAAGAGGTGATTTCGAAAACACCGGTTTTCGGACTTATTATTTTGAGGTTTTCTTACGATGATATATGTAGAAAAGCGGTTTGATGCTTTTATGAAGGACATGTATGAAGAATAAAAATGCTTATCTGATAGCCAATTTAATTATAATTTTTATGGCCCTTGCGGTTTTTTTAGGTATCCAGACCAATGAGTATGCCTATTTTAAGGAACTGGCTTTTAAACAGGCACAGAATGATGCTGAAATGGCTGCCGTAGACATCAATGCCCAGATCACGAATTTTTCATTATCACAGCGTGTCGCTGGCGAGATGATGGCCAATGATCTTTTCCTTAAGGAATGGTGTATGGAAGAAACAAATGATGTTGATTCGGCACATCACCAGGTGCTGTACCGTTATCTTAAGAATTACAAGGAAAAGTACGATTACGATGTGGTTTTTTTTGTTTCAGACAAAACCTGGAATTATTACTATGACGGAGGCCTCAACAGGACTGTCTCTCCGGCGTCTGATTTTGATGTATGGTATTTTAATTTTCTTAATCTCAAAAGTGACTATGATATACAGGTTGACCGAGATGAGGTAAATGATTATAACGTAACTATCTTTGTGAACTGTCTCGTTAAGGACTCGGAAGGGAAAACCCTTGGAGTTGTGGGATCGGGCAGAGAGATAAAAGGGTTTCAGGATTTTATAGATGATCTGACGGGGCGACTGGGTGTAGATATATGTGTTGTCAATTCGGGTAATGCCCTTTCCTCTTTTTTTGACAGTAACGGGGCTTTTATGAATGTGGCCGATGCCGTGGAAAAGATGGGTGTTACCAAGGATTATATAGTAGGTGAAGTTCCTGAAGAAGGAAGACGCTTCACAAAAGAAAATAACTGCTATTGCGTCAAAAAGAATGATGAAATGAAATGGAACATTGTAGTTAAAAAAGATACTACAGAGACCATTCGGGGATTTTTAAATAAATCCGCTCAGCGCATCGCTTTTATGATGATCATACTGATCATATATGTAATCATAAGCTTTACATTACTCATAAAGCTTCAGAGGATGACAGCGATCAGTCTCAATACGGATGATGTAACCGGACTTCAAAATAATAAAATCTTCAAGGATGACTTTGAAAGACATTCCAAATCCTGGTTTAAAAAGTCCAAAGCATCATTTTTTGTTCTGGATATAGACAATTTCAAGTCTTTTAATGACACCTACGGTCATCTGTACGGAAATACAGTGCTGCATATGGTGGCTGATGAATTGAAAAACGGTATCGGAACCGAGGGACGTGTAGCAAGATGGGGCGGAGATGAATTTGCCGGGGTAATCTTCAGGGATTCAGGTGAAGCACTGAAGATAATGAATGGCATACAGGAATCCATAAGGGCCAGGGAAACTAAGCAGACCGTATCCTTCAGCTGCGGCATTGCTGACATTCAACCTCATGACACCATAAAGAACTGCTTTGATAATGCTGATACAGCGGTATATAAAGCCAAGGAAAACGGAAAAGCACAGTGTGTTGTGTATATGAAAGAATAATGCTGATATGAAGGAGCCGGTGGGCAACCATTAAAATGGTTTGCCCGCCGGCTTTAGGATTTTAACCCATCGGGGACGGTTCTCGCCGGTGAGAACCGTCCCCGATGGCTCAGTTTGATTCAACTTTATTGATCAGTTTTACTTCAGGAATCCGTTGATGATCTGCTCTTCCGCTTCGGCTTCTGTGAGACCGAGAGTCATCAGCTTGATGATCTGATCTCCCGCGATCTTTCCGATGGCGGCTTCATGCACAAGTGCTGCGTCGAGATCATTGGCCTCAAGAGCAGGAACAGCAAGGATCTTACCTCTGTCCATGATGATGGAATCACATTCTGTGTGACCGGAGCAGGCAGCATTACCCACAAGCTTCGCATCAAATTTCTGGTAGGAATCATCTCTTGCTACGGATCTGGAAACAACATCGGCGCTGGCACCTTCGCCGTTCAGATTTACCACATAGGAGCTGATGGCCTTCTGGCCGCCATGGGTCATGAGACGCTCCCTCACCACAAGCTTTGCTCCTGCGGCAAGCTCGGCGGTTGTGGTACGGTTTGTATCATCCACACCCTTGATCTGAACCATCTCCATCTCTACGGAGCTGCCCTCCTCCTGATAAACCTCGGTGCCGGGATTAAGGATCCTTTTTCCGCTTCCTGTGCCGGAACCGTAGTGCTTCTCAACGTAACGGATGTGAGCATTCTTTCCTACGTAAAAACGGTGGATACCATCATGCTGTGAATCCTGGGAGCCGCAGTTATCGATCCCGCAGCCGGCAACGATGGTTACATCGGCATCTTCTCCGATGTAGAAGTCATTGTATACTATTTCCTTAAGTCCTGTCTGGGTCATGACAACAGGGATATGAACGCTCTCGTTCTTTGTGCCTGGCTTAATGCGTATGGTCAGACCCTGTCCGTCTTCCCTTGGTGTGATCTCGATATTTTCGGTGGAAACACGTCCTGCGGAAGTTCCGTTTGAACGGATGTTGTAGGCACCTTCCGGCACCTTGTGGAGATCGGCAACCTCCTTAAGGAGTCTCTTCTGAATTTCGTCAAGCTTAAGCATCCTTCTCACCTCCCATTACCTTTTCGATAGTCTTGCAGGCAGGAACGGCTGAGGTTGTACCCATAAGCTCAGGAAGCACCTCATCCTTAGTGCCGCGCTTAACAACATTACCGTCTCTTATAACTATGATCTCATCTGCGATATTGAGGATTCTCTCCTGGTGAGAAATGATGAGGATGGAGCTTTCCCGGATGTTCTTTCTCATGCGCTGGAATACCTCTATGAGATTCTGGAAGCTCCAGAGGTCGATTCCGGCCTCAGGCTCATCGAAAACAGAGAGCTTTGATGCTTTGGCAAGAACCGTTGCGATTTCTATACGCTTTAATTCTCCGCCGGAGAGGCTGCTGTTAACCTCGCGGTTGATGTAATCTCTTGCACAAAGGCCAACCTCTGAAAGGTAATTGCAGGCGTTTGCAATGGAGATATTCTTTCCGGTAGCAAGTCTGATCAGGTCAAAAACCTGTATGCCTTTGAATTTTACGGGCTGCTGGAAGGCGAAGCCGATTCCCTTTTTTGCTCTGTCTGTGATGGACATGTCAGTTATGTCCTCACCGTTGAAAAGGATCTTTCCGGAGGTGGGTTTTTCTATACCTGCTATAAGTCTCGCAAGTGTGGACTTTCCTCCTCCGTTTGGTCCTGTTATGACAACCAGCTTATCATCAGGGATCGTTAAAGAGATGTCTCTGATGATTTCCTTGTCCTGCCCTTCCGTATCTACCTGGAAGGAGACATTTTGTAATTCAAGCATACTATAACCTCCAAGTTTGGTGTCTTCAGTCCATTGGGATAATGCTTATGAGAGGGACTGAGTTAACCATAATAGACTCTGACTGCCGGGTTTATAATACCGGCATCAGTTTTTATTTCCTAGTGTTTCACTATAGTATCACAACGGGATGTGGTTTTCCAGTGAAATAATGTATTTATCTAAGAAATACCATCGGGGATGGTGACAGTTATACAATTTGCACAAACAATGCCACAGGTTTAATTACAGACAGGCACCAACATCCACTCTGTCGGTCATGACATTGAGAATCTCCTTATCTGTAGGCATCATACCTATCTTTCCGATGTAGCCCATGTTCTGGATGGTCTGTTCCACATCTGCTTCAACGATACCTTCGCCGGGCTGGAATGACTTATCATTCATACTCATGTAGTGGGCAAGTATAGCTGCATGAACCGAGGCAGCAATCTTGGCTGCACAGCTTGGCTTTGCACCGTCACATACGATTCCGCCTACATTGGCAATGGTATTGGTGATGGTCTTTGCAATGTGCGCATAATCTCCGCCGCTCATGTAGGTAATGGCTGCTCCGGCTCCGCAGGAAGCACTTACCGCTCCGCAGAATGCAGAGAGGGCTCCGATATAATGCTTTATATAGATAGACACAAGATTTGAGACAATGAGTGCACGCATACGTTTTTCATCTGAAATCAGAAACTCCTTTGCGTATACCACAACCGGCATGGTCACCGTGATTCCCTGATTACCAGAGCCTGAGTTGATAACTACCGGCATAGGGCATCCCGACATCCTGGCGTCGGATCCGGCAGCAGCGCATGCACAGGCACGGGACTTGACATTATTCCCGAAGCTCTCAAGGATGGTCTTTCCTACGCTGGCACCCCAGGGGTTATCCAGACCCTCCTGTGCAATAGCGGAATTCATCTTTATCTGACGGTTCAGTATATCCTCAACCTCTGAAAGGTCCACCTGGTTTGCATAATCAAGAAGTCCCCTGAAACTCATGAGGCTTCTGTCTCCGGAATGAATAGATTCCGAATACTCATTCTTTGTGCCATGCTCAACCAGCACCTTACCATCCTTTTTGATAAGTTTAATGTCTGTGTGATGCTCTGCTATCACAACCTCTGCTTCGTGTTCTTTGCTTCTGATGACAGCCTGAATATACAGATTGGGAACATTCTCGACATAGTTACAATCACAGAAATTCTCAGAAACCAGCTCTCTTGTTTTCTCACGGTCCTCATCTGTAACCGCTGCTATAACCTCCAGCTTTTTATCGGGATTACCGCCCACAACTCCAAGTGTAGCGGCAACCTCGATGCCTCTCTGTCCGCTGGAATTGGGAACTTTAACACCCTTTACATTCTTGATCATATTGCCGGAACAATTGATGGTGATATGTACCGGTTCATCCTCCAGAACCTTTCTTGCCAGGGCAGCTGCATAGGCAATGGCGATAGGCTCTGTACATCCCATGGCAGGAATCAGTTCATTCCGGAGAATATCGGTATAATTGTCCATCAGTTCCTTACTGAGTGATACCTCTTCCATAATTACCTCCTGATGTTATGCTATATGACAACTCAGTGTTTGCTATAGATTATATAACTGAAAATTATGATATCAAAGGGATAAAGAAGAGGTTTTTTTCGGTTCTGTTTTTTGAACTGTTACACTTTTTGACACTCATACAGTACATTTGATAAACTGAATCATGTCTGTCGGGCTGACAGAGAGAGTTTTTATTACTAAAAACAGTATTAAACCGGCTCTTATGGATTTATTTAAAGATTTGTATCTGACAAGAGTTTATATTAGTTATCCGGGAATTGATCTATCAAATGTGAGGATAATTTAAATAGTGGGGGTATTTATGAAACAGAATCTGACTGTAGGAGAACTCGTAACTCTTACAAGTATGTTGTTTGGATTATTTTTTGGTGCCGGGAATCTGATCTTTCCGGCCTTCATGGGGCAAATGGCCGGGAGAAATATATTTGCGGCCCTCGGAGGATTTCTGGTGACTGCGGTGGGTCTTCCTCTTATGGCGGTCATATCTCTTGCTCTTACAGAGAGTAACGGGCTTCTGAAGCTTAGCCGGAGAGTGGGAAAACGTTTTGGTTATATATTTACGGTTGTTCTGTATCTTGCCATAGGCCCGTTTTTTGCGGCACCAAGATGTCTTACCGTTCCTTTCGAGATAGGCATTAAGCCGCTGCTGCCGGAAGGCATGAACCAAAGTATTGCATTGTTTATATTTACAACTATCGTTTTTATACTGATGCTGTGGTTTTCCCTGAGACCCGGAAACATTCTCACCTGGATAGGGAAATTTCTGAATCCGATATTTATAGCGGTTCTCAGCATACTTCTCATAATGTCTCTTTTGAGACCTGAGGGCAATATAAGTGCTTTCAATCCGGAAGGCATATACGTTGGAACACCTTTTCTTCAGGGTATTCTGGACGGTTACAATACCATGGATATCCTTGCCGGACTGGCTTTCGGAATAATAGTTGTTGATGTCATACGTTCCCGGGGTGTTACGGAGCCTGTGGACATAGCAAGAAATACCGTGAAAGCGGGAATCTTCAGCTGCGGTTTTATGGGGATAATATATCTGCTGGTAGCTCTCGCGGGAGCGGAAAGCCGTGCTTACGCAGAGATAAGTGCAAACGGAGGAGAAGTTCTTTCGGATATATCAGCGCATTATTTCCCGGGCTTTGGATCCATTCTTCTTGCGGTTATCGTCTTTTTTGCCTGCCTTAAAACAGCGGTAGGTCTCATGACAAGCTGTGCCGCAACCTTTGAGGAAATCCTTCCGGGAAAGCTCACCTACAAAAAATGGGCGATCCTTTTCTGTACTGTAACCTACATCATTTCAAACGCAGGATTGTCATCCATCATCAAGATCTCCATACCGGTCCTTATGATGCTTTATCCTATCGCCATAACACTTACACTTTTGTCGGTTTTCGGAAAAGCTTTTAACAACAAAAAAACAATCATAACTTCAGTCATGACCATGGCTGTGATCAGTTCCGTTTTTGATTTCCTGAAGGCACTTCCCTCTGAATGGACAGAGGCCATAGGTGCACAGGGTCTGATAGATTTTCTTGATGCCAACCTTCCGTTTTTCTCTCAGGGATTCGGCTGGGTAATGCCTACACTGGCAGGAGTCTTGATCGGGTTTATCATCGATAGGTGCAGAAAGAAATAGTTCAAAAACAGGTCAAGCCTTGGGAGCTTTTGAATCCCGAGGCTTTTTTCGAATTTGTAACAGTTCAGCCGATGGTCCAGGGGGACGGGGTTGGTGGACCACCGGCTGAACTGTTACTCGAATTTATCGCATCCATAGCAACCACCGCATCCATCGCAGCACCGCATCCATCAGGGACGGTTCTTTTTTGAAAGGATTTTGTATATCACTCTATGGATTTGATCTCTTTCTGAAGATCCTGCTTGAGAGTATAGGTGTCAAAAGCCGGGTCTTTAGGAAGATTTATATAGATATTGGTGATCTTGTCTATTTTAGCAAGTCCCTCTTTTATGCTGACATCAAAGACGTGTCCGCCTTTTGATCTGTCCTCGGAAAGGAAATGAAGATGCCATCCCGGCATATTGATCCCGTCCATATAATCCGGAAAATATACACCCACAAGGGATCCGCGGATATTTTCAAAAATGAACGCTTCCTGATTCATGCTGAGAACTTCTTTCAGGGTGACATGATGTGATCTGTAGGGGGCTTCGGATCTTGCATCCACCTTTTCAAACTCTCCATCTATCTTCACTATATGCATGCTGTTAAGACCGAATTTCTCTTCTATCTTCAGATTCAATTCTGTTTTTATGGAGTTGAAATCCGGCATGTTTTTCAGTGGAAACTGCTGCGCACCGTAAAACTTTGCGGCAGCCGCAAAGGGAACGCCTGTTTCGGGAGGAACTACCGATACATTTCCGGCCTTATCGGCCCGGTAACAGCATCCGTCCATGAGGATCATTTCCCCATTAACATCTTCAAAGGTTCCGAGTCCTGTGTCCCCTTCCTTCAGAAGATCCTCAACAGTTATTACGGCCCGGCTGTATCCCAGAGCAAGTGCCTGCAGCGTTGAAACCTGATACATTTTGTTATCCATCTTCTTCTGTCTCCTCATCTATTAATGTTGCTTTTTTTATTTTTCATCATCAAAAAACAATCCTTTGATGAGACTTAATGCACTTTCCGTGTTCTTGCTTTCGGTTCCGAAGCTCTCTCTGAAAATACTGTCCATTGAATCATAGAAGTTCTCGATAGCATGCTCCTTAAATGCCTTCATGATTTCATCTTTATTCTTGGAATTGTGATATTCCGAAAACTCCTTATAGGCATCAAAAACATATTTATGCCAGCCTGAACCAAGAAGATTTTCGCCGTACTCCTTCTCGAATTCTACGATGTTCTCGCAGACATCAAGTGGGATGTCCAGGTAATAATATTTGATAAGACTCTGGGTTTCTTCATTGTATTTTCTGAACTCAGCGATTTTTTCGTCGTTCAGTGCTTCTATATCTGAAAAGTAGTCCTCATAGAGATGCATGTATCTTGTGTAGATGCTTCGGAGAATTGTTGACAGCTCCTCCTTTTTCCCTGTTTCGTCGTGCAGCATCTGATCAATTCTTCCGGTGTTTAATTTAACCATTGATATCCTCCTTTTAAATTCTTTTTTAGATATGTTCTGCTTTTTTATTTTGTTTTTTCGGAATATTTTTCGGAATACTTTTCCGTGATCTTCGTGGGCAGTTCGAAATGCTGGTAATCCTTCCGGTCTGTCCAGTCTCCGCCCCACTCAAAGCCCTTTTCCGTAAAGAGCCTGTAACAGAGATCACCTTTTTCTATCTTGTAATCAAAGTCCTTTGATCTGTCCAGGTAAGGTTTTCCTGTAGCCGGCTCTATCACTTCCTGTTCGGTGCCGTCCTCGTTTTTCACGATCTTATGGTAAGGGTTGTACAGGGTGTTGATATCAACAGCCATTCCAAGCCCATGCTTTGAGATTTTGCCGGTGTGTGATATAAACCTGAAATTAAAGCCTGAGGAGTTGTTATCCCTCATCATGATCTCATCATCTGCCATATAATTATCCGGCAGCACTATACGTTCTATGGGATAGTCAGCATCATAAAGCTTTTCGAAAATCTCCAGAACATCATCCGCAATAAGCTTATGAACAACCATTTCACCCTGGTGGATATTTCCATCCAGATCTTTGTGAAGAACCAAAAGATATCGAAGGTCTTCCCGGGGAACGATGCAGTCCTCTTTATAGGTATTACCGTTCTTCATCCGGTCAAAAAGATCATCGGAGATTTTGTGAATTGAAAATCCCTGTCTTTCTTTTGAATATTTTTTCTCTTTCGTTTTGGTTGTGGCACCTAAGGAAACAGATGCCGCAGCTACAGAAATCAAACCTGCAAGTAGGAAAAACAATATTCGCTTTGAGTAATTAGAGTAAATAAACATAGGCTTCCCTTTTGCTTAAAGTTTGTTCCGGAAATCCGGCGACCCGGAGTCGTTCTTTCCCATAAAACCGCACTACGAATATCGACAAAATCCTTAGGATTTATAAGATATTGAAAAAATTCCCGGTGGTGTTGTACATAACCTATATAAAAAGATCACCGTAGGCTGTTCCCGCGGTCGGGAACAGTCTACGGTGATTTTGGTTTGAAGGAATTATTAACTATGTTTGATTATTACTTTACCATGAGCATACGGAACATCTCGATTACCTGTTCCTTTGTTGCTTCACGTGGGTTGCCCGGATAGCATGCATCGTTAAGTGCATCTGTAGCAAGCGTATCGAGGTCCTCTTCCTTTATCTTGTCAAGAGTCTTAGGAATGCCTACATCCTCTGAAAGCTTCTTTACAGCTTCAATAGCTGCATCACGATACTGATCCTGAGTCATGTCATCTACACCCTTAACACCCATAGCTCTTGCAACCTCTCTGAGTCTCTCACCTGTGTACTCACGGTTGAATTCCATGGAGATAGGAAGGAACATTGCACATGCTACTCCATGAGGAGTGTCATAGTGAGCTGAAAGTGTATGAGCCATAGCATGATCGATACCGAGACCAACATTGGAGAAGCCCATACCTGCGATGTACTGTCCGAGAGCCATTCCCTCTCTGCCTTCTTTCTTGTTATCAACTGCATCACGAAGATTTGAAGAAATAAGACGGATAGCTTCAAGATGGAACATATCTGTCATTTCCCAAGCTGCTCTTGTGGTGTAACCTTCGATGGCATGAGTAAGAGCATCCATACCGGTTGATGCTGTAAGGCCCTTTGGCATTGAAGACATCATCTCAGGATCTACAACAGCAACGATTGGCATGTCGTGAGTATCTACACATACAAACTTACGCTCCTTTTCAACATCAGTGATAACGTAGTTGATTGTAACCTCTGCAGCTGTACCTGCAGTTGTCGGAACAGCGATGATAGGAACGCAGGGATTCTTTGTAGGTGCAACACCCTCAAGAGAACGAACATCTGCAAACTCAGGGTTTGTAATGATGATTCCGATTGCCTTTGAAGTATCCATGGAAGATCCGCCGCCTATTGCAACGATGCAGTCTGCACCTGACTTTTTGAATGCCTCAACACCATTCTTTACATTCTCGATGGTAGGATTTGGCTTGATATCTGAATAGATCTCATATGGAATCTTTGCTTCATCAAGAAGTGTTGTAACCTTTCCTGTAACTCCGAACTTGATGAGGTCAGGATCTGATGCAACAAAAGCCTTCTTGAAACCGTGGTTGTTTATCTCATTAACTATCTCCTTGATGGCTCCTGCTCCATGATAAGATGTCTGATTAAGTGAAATTCTGTTTGCCATAATACGCAATCTCCTTTAATTGTGAATATCTATGTGTTAAAAAATTAACACGTTCTTATGGAAGTATTCTACATCTTTAGAATGCGTAATATAAGTTACAGATTTTCACTTTTGTAACATCTTAGAGAATATTTATTTTTGAGAATTGCTCGGCCAATGCCGACGGCATGGCATCTATCATAAGATCCGCAAGTTCCTCTTCTGTCTCCTGCATACCCTTCAAAAGCCACTGAACAGTCATATATATAGAGGCCTGACAGTACATTTCCAAAAGTTTCCGGGTGCGCTTGTCGGGAGGTGTTCCGGTTTTTTCTCTGATGAGAGAGCAGTAAAATTCATAGATCATGATAAAATCATGTTCCTTCAGATTATTCTGCTCATCTCCTTTGAAACCGGCAGTAAAAAATAATCGTTCTTCCCTGATGTACTGAAACTTCTTTATGAGACCGTCACGAACGGTCTCTCCTTTCCCCATTTCCTGGAAGGATTGCTTTAATATGCGATCAAAGTACCAGTTTATAAGGTCGTATTTATCTATAAAATTCCTGTAAAAGCTCTGTCTGGAAACACCGCATTTCTCAACTATCTGGGTCACGGTAATGTTTTCGGGATCTGCAGTTTTCATACAGGTTTTCATTGCTTCGGCAAGCCTTAATTTGATTTCAGACATTGTTCCGTCCTGCTTTCGATGTTTGTGAATGATATTGGGGACGGTTCCCTTCCTCGGGATCCGTCCCCAACGGGATTTTACTTTTACTCGCTTTCTCCGAATAGAATTTTCAAATAGTCCATTTTGGCAAGAAGAATACGGACAACTTCAATGTATCCGTCATTTATACGGTAAAAAGCTTTGTAGGCTTTAAAATTAACGGAATAAAATCCTGTAAAAAGTCCGCGATAATATAATGGTATTCCTGTCTGGGGCAATTTTTGTTTCGCTGCTATAGTATCTAAAAAATCGTCAACGTACTTATCTGCCGTATCATAATCCATTGACGCTTCCCATACACCATCCCAAACAGCATCCATATCGTTTTGAGCTTCGGGGGTATAACGTATTTTATACTTCACTACGAGTATTCCTCCGATTATGAATATGGGCTCTCAAATCTTCCTCAGAAATCCAGCCCGCTTCCTCTGCGGATCGTATTCCTGCATTTAACTCACATAATAGACGAATCATAGCTTCTGCTTTTTCAAAGTTCTCCTCATCATCCATATCTCGGATGCTATAAACTCCGCGACCATTTCTTGTAAGGTAAACCGGAGATCCCTTAGACACTTTTTCTAAAACATTGCCATAGTTTCTTAAATCTGATATAGGTGAAATAGTTGGCATGATAAACACCTCCTTACCTCCTTTATAATAACATGTAATTCAGTAAGGCTCAATAGAATTTCGACTAATTTATCGAAACATCTGTCTGTAGATCAATATAACAAAACAGCCACAGTGAGGATTTCACTGTGACTGTTTAATCAGTATTCTACCGGCACTTTATTCAGTTCTTCATTAAGTGCTTTTTGGTCGATTTCGCCGGGATTCCTGCTTAGTATGCGCTTTAATGTTAATCCAAGAGGGATAATGTCTTTTTCCATCATCAGTTTAGTCAGTTCAGGCATATGTTTTTTCATGATTTCAAGGGCTTTCGGATTATCTAACAGATCATTGGCGGTATCCTCGATGGCATAGTATTCCTCCCGAACTACAGTATCCTCTTCAAGGAACCAGTTCTTTACTGCCTGTCCGGCTCCATTGTCAGGCAGGGTGTAGGAGCTGTCCGCTTCTGCCACTTTCACAAATGTGCACTCGTCAGAAAGGAATTCGGAGGTACCAACTGTAATCAAATCTTTAACCTTGGTAGTTTGATGATCGGTATAATCAATTTTTCCGGAATTGCAGCATCCGGTAACTCTGATATAATTCTCGCCATCTTTAAGTTTTAAATTCCGGAACATATATGAGATGACACCGACGGAGTACAGGCGACGGAATAAACTGTAAAACCCACCGAGAACCGTCCCAGGTGGATATAAGACACGCAGATTGCGTTCTATCGTTCTTTTGCGTGTCATATCCATCAAAAATAAACCTGACGGGGAAAATGATCCCCATCAGGTTTTTAGCTTTTTCCGTCTGTCCGATGTATCCCGCTGTGGTAGCCGATCAGTTCATCCAGCATCGGCTGCATCGCTGCTATCTCACTCTTCTTTTTTGTTTCAATGCTGAAGCGGTCACCATCATCATATTCAACATATATATCCACATAATCATTTTCTGAGTCGGATTCTGAGTAATCAGGTTTTGCCTCTCCGAATCCGAAATATCCGTTTTCGTGATTGTCATATACTCCGGAGCTGTAGTTGAATCTACTGTAATCGTACTTTAGTGTAAGATCGTATTTCGAAAGAATAGCTGTCAGACCGGCATAATAATCATCAGGAAGCGTATAAACGTATTCACCGTCCTGATCCTTTAGTACAGTGGAAAAATCACACACTTCTTCTCCGTCTTCAATCACAGTGATCCGGAAGCGTGTTGCCGTTGCAGTATATTTATCGGGATACAGCGAATCGATTCCGTTATCGGAAAACCACTTTGCAAATACATCATATATATCGCACTCCCATTCCGAATACGGCTCGTTGTCAATCGTAAAGGTAAGCTTCTCACCGGTATCGTATATGGCGGTAAACTCGCATGGGCTTCCGTACTCCGGATCTATGCCTGCAGTTATCCGGTACCGTCCGTTTCTTGATACCAGGTCATGATCTTTTATGACTTTTTGAAGAGACTTCATAAGCTCATCATCGGCGGGATGACTTACTCCCGAAACATGCTCGTATGCTGTCAGTACGTTTCCATCATCCTGCTTTACCTCAAATTTAAAGTCATGCGCTCCTCTTTCATCACGGTCACCCTTCCATCTGTTGGGAAGAGATATGTTCGTATAAAAGCTTACGATACTATCCGACCTGATCTCCTTTGGAGCATTCGGATCCGCTTTGTCGGTTATGGTACCGCCCTCAACGGGTTCATGAGCTGCCCCGGAGGTCTCCGGCGTTTCAGATGAGGTGCATGCGCAGAGAACGGAGGATGCAAGCACAAGGGATATAATCGCTATCGTTGTCAGTCCGGGTATATGATTTTTAGTTAATGGTTTCTTCATATGAATGTTTTCCTTTTCATTCTCGTGTCAAACATTTGACACCGGATATCTGGGGAACTGTCCCAACAACTGCGGAACAAATTTTTCAATCACTGCACATAACAAAAGGGCAAATATAAAGGAAATGCATGTAGCAATACATGCTACCAACAATTGCGGTTCCTCCAACCAGGTATGAATCCATGGAATCACTAAATCCAATTGGAAATTCTTGTGCAAAAGGAATATTCCCAGAGTATGCTGACCGACATATGTGATCGATGCTGTGCTGAAAGGACGTGCTCCTTCTCTGGAAATTCTGAACAGAAGCATGGAAATCCCCATCACAAAAGCACTTCCGGAAATTGAATTAACCATAAACCAGAAAATGTTACCGTATACGCTTTTGCACATCAGACAAAGTTCCAAAGCATTGTCACGCAGGATGGTCCCGAAGGCAAGCACTATCGCAGAAACGATGGTAAATACGAGAAGTACCCATCCTTTTGCCTGGGCCAGGATTATAATACGTTGACGTAGCGCTATTCCAAGCAGTACAAATCCGGATGCCACAAAGCTAATGTCCATGCACCAGGGATATCCGCCTTCCAATTTAGGAAGCATAAAACCTATTATAAACATGGGGATGGAAAGAATACCAAGTACATCCAGCTGCATATCTGCCCTAACCCCATTCGTAAGGTTGATCATGATCTGACAATATATTCTGGCCACAAAAAAGCCGGTAAGATACCACAAAGATGTAAGCGTGCCTGTTTTTGTAAGTGCCTGCCAGGATCCATACAGGAATTCAGGTGCATTATCAAAGGAGAACGGTGCATATATAAAAGCAAAAATCAGATATGGAACAATAAGTGCAAGCAGATTCTTCTTAATGAATTCCTTCCACTCATAAACTGATTTTATTGCCTTTGGTTTTATGGACAGTCCCGCCAGAAAGAAGAACAATGGCATATGGAAAGCATAAAGAAACCGACGATATAACGGTGTTTCCAAGTTTCCGGTAGTGTGTCCCATAATAACCAATATAATTGTGATAGCCTTTGCTATATCGATTAATTCGATTCGTGCTCTCTTTTTCTTTTCATTCATAGCTGTTTCTCTTCGCATAGCCGTAATTGCTCTACTACGTCATATCAATTAATTCGGCTCAGAAACGGTCATTATAAGAAACAGAAATCAGAAAATCCCGGCTGTATTTTTGAAGGTTGAGCTTCGCCCTTTTCACACTTTCATGAATTGATCAGCTTAAAGTTCTTTGCATTGGAACGGTAAAGCCTCTTAAACACCCTGTAATTTCTTTTGTTCACAGTGACAGGCACCTATGGCGGCACTTATGGTTGGCATTACAAGGATATATGTATAAATTAGATGCTGATTTATAAATCTGCTTAGTTTGACGATATTAATATTAAGTTAGTTTAGGAATGTATATTTTTACGAAAGGAGTACCAGCATGACCGGATTAAAGAAAAAGATTACAGCTGTTCTGACAGTTGCTGCAGTTATGTGCATTTTGCCGTTTACAGCATTTGCAAAAGGTGGCAGCAAGAGTTTTTCCTTAGGAGAAATCAAAGACAACAAATATGTTAATGAATATTTCGGATACAGTGTCGGGGTACCTAAGGGATATATCTTCTATGGCGACAAAGAACTTGCCGAGGTCAATGAAGTAACCGAAGCTTTTATTAAAGATGCGGCTGCGGTTAAAAAGAGCATTGATGAAGGAGAATCTGTTTTAGTGGCCTATGCCGAAGGCAGTGACGGTTACAACAATTTGAATATAGGTGTGTCTCAGGGGGACGATGATATCAAAAAGCTCAATGATGTAAAAGAATTATATGCAGAGAATATGGATCCGGTTAAGGAAACCCTTGAGTCCATGGGATTCACGGTTGAAAAAATTAGTGTTTTGGATGAAAAGATAGATGGAGAAAAGGCATATTCATTATGGTCTAAATCCACTATCAAGGGCATTGAAGTGTATCAGAAGCAGACCATGATATTCACGGATGATTATCTCATGACCATAACCGCCACCACAGTAGGTGCTGACGATACAGATGCCTTGTTTAAGAACATAAAGAAGCTTTCCTGAGCTTTCCAGGAGAATAGGAGCCTGTCAGTGTGAACGATTGTTCACACTGACAGGCACTTATGGTTATATATGGAGTTATCACAATTGGTGCTTACTTAACAGTTTAGACAGGCACCTATGGGCCTTGGTTCATAGACCGCAAGTGTATTTCAAAATATCAGCCGGTGTATCGGCAATGTAAGTGGCTCCGGCTTCTTTTATTTCCTCATAAGTTCCATAGCCGTATGCCGCACCGATAGAATCGATCCCGACAGTTACAGCAGCATCTATATCATAACGTGTATCTCCGATCATGATAAATTGAGAAATATCAGTCTGTCCTGATGTTTCTATCGCTTTTTCTATAAGTGAAGCTTTACTGGAATCCTTCTTTTCCCTTGCTGCTCCGATTATACAATCAAAATAATCCTTTATCCCAACATGCGAAAGAACCTTCTCTGCCATATCTGTGGGTTTTGCTGTTACGACCATGAGCCTTATATCATTATGCTTCAGGTTTTTAAGTACGTTGGTTATACCATCATAAAGAGGCGCTTCGGTTAATGTCTCTGACTCGTATTTTTCTCTGAAGAGTTTTACTCCGAGCTCTGCAGCTTTATCATTCAGTCCGTAAAATTCACGAAAAGAAACATATACAGGTGGTCCTATAAAACGCAGAAGCTTCGCTCTGTCAGGTTCTATAATGTCGAACTTATCAAGCGCATATTCCACCGCTTTTAAGATACCAAACTCGGACTGTGTCAGAGTTCCGTCAAGATCAAATAGACAATATTTATACATTAAACTAATCTTCCTTCCTTAAATGCAATCGCCATACGCTCGGCAAATTGCCGGTTGCCTTTTTCTGACAGATGAATGCTATTAACTCAAGCAAAATTAAAATAATATTTACTATTACTGCCTTTTTTCGATAAATTCTACACCATGCCTCATCATCATCACATTATCAAAAACCTCCTAAGCAGGCTGGTGAATACCGTTAGCGGCTGAAACACAGGCGCTAACGGTATCATGCTCCAACAATCGGTATGTTTTGTTCAGTCTTTTTTGTATACCGTTTTACCCATAAACACAGTTTCAAGCACCTTGATATCCTGAATATTTTCCACAGGAACGGATTCGATGTCACTGTCCAAAACGACCAGCTCCGCTGATTTTCCAACCTCGATTGAGCCTGTGATATCTTCAAGATGAGCCTGATAGGCGGGATGGATCGTATGTGCCTGAAGGGCTTCCTTAAGGCTGACACATTCCTCCGGCAAGGCAGCCGGAACATCCTTGAACAGCTCATAAGTCGGATCTCTCCTGACATGTCTTCTCGTCATAGCCACCTGGATACCCGTAATACCATAGGAGGGACTGACAAAGAAATCCGATCCGTAAGCACACACCACACCATTGTCGATCAGTGACTTACTGGGATATGTATTTCTGACGACATCCTCGCCCCAGTCAGCGACCATGATCGGTTCTTCGGTAGGATT
>JAGAXP010000270.1 GCA_017940955.1 Oribacterium sp. | reverse complement strand
TGATATTTAAGGATACTATTTATTTTTTTAATTGCCTTTGTATAAATTACCCCCTTTAGGTATAATATGAATGTTTGCTGGTTCGTGAGACTTATACAATATTGATGCAGCTTTTCGGCTTTTAGCCGAATGAAAAGCCAACCAAACAGACGTACTTTGGGGGTACGTTTGAAGGAAAGTGAGAAGGAGACTTGTGGAATGAAAACAAAGCCTGATGCCGGACTGTCCCGTAGTTATATATTGGATGGACTTACATCCATGATGAGCGGTTTTTTTATTTACAGGGCGGATTTCTCTGCGGAGCTGCTCTTTGTTAATGATGCGGTTCTTGATATATATGATTGCAAAGATGAAGCAGAGTTCAGGGAACTTACTGGGCATAATTTTCCGGGTATGATTTTTCCTGCAGATCTGAGTATTACAGAGGATAAGATCTCTTCACAGATTTCAGAAAACGGATTTTATGATAAAGTGAGTTTTCGCATCAGAAGTAAAAAGGACCAGATAAAGTATGTGGAGATACAGGGAAAACCATACTCATCCCGCGAAGAGGGAGAACTTATTGCAGTTACAGTGACCTTGCTTAAAGAGGAGGAAAAGAGAACCTTCAGCATGAGTAACATGTTCACTCCTCAAAATTCCAGCAGGGAATATATTCTGAATACCATAGATAAGGCTGTTAAAGAGGGCTATATAAAGATCTATTATCAGCCCAAGTTTGTCACAGCCACAGGCAGGCTGTATGGGTTTGAAGCATTGTCCAGATGGGTGGATCCTAAGTACGGCATGCTTCTGCCCGGAGAATATGTTCCCGTACTTGAGGAGTATAAACTTACCCATATTCTGGATAGATTTGTGATGCGTCAGATAGCCGGGGATGTGGACAGGAAGAGGAAAAAACTTGATAAGCTCATACCGGTTTCCTTTAACCTTTCTCATGGTGATTTTTTATCCTTTGACCCGTGCAAAGAATTGATAGATATTACAACAGAATTTGACATACCCAGAGAATCCATTCAGGTTGAGATAAGTGAAAAGACCCTGAATGAGGATCCGAATCTCTTTAAAAGGGAAATCAGAAGATTGAGAGACAGCGGTTTCAAAGTCTTTATTGATGATTTCGGAAACGAACATTCTTCCATAAATACCTTACGTGAGTATGAGTTTGACGGGATACTCATAGATTTAGGCTATATGGAGAACTTCGATGAAAAATCAAAGAACATACTAAAACCTGTAATCGATATGAGCAAGGGTCTGGGTATACATACTTATGCAAAAGGTGTGGAGACTGAGGAACAGCTGGAGTTCCTGAAGGGTGTAGGCTGCGAGATAGTACAAGGCTACTATTACTCCTATGGAAGACCATCGGAACGGATACCCGATGAGTTCCCCATGAACATTGATGCAGCTTGTAAAAAAGAAGACTCCGATACAGTCGTTGAGGCGAAAAAAGATCCTGCCATCTCCTTTGTTCTCAGGCATGACTTGGATGAACGTCAGAAGATTTTTAATGCGATAAGTGCGATCTACAACAGTATATATATTCTCGATCTGGAAGGAGACTGCTATAAGGAACTCAAATCCAACTATGCGCTTCATAAATTTCTTGGAAAAGAAGGCCGTATCAGCAAAGTTATGCCCGCGGTTATGCGTACATTTGCCTCTACTGAATACACTGAGACGATACTGGCCTTCACAAATCCTGAAACACTGGCTGACCGGCTTTCGGAGAAGGATTATCTGGAAGTGGATTACATCGGCGCCATTAACGGATGGACAACAGCTTCCTTCTTTGTGCTGAAAAGGGACGAATACGGAAAGGCAGTAACAGTGCTTTATGCCACAAGAATAATCGAAGACAGCAAAAAGGCAGAGATGGATTACAAGGACGTGCTGGGGGATATGTCAAAGATTTATTTTACCCTTGTCCATATAGTTTTCAGTACCAGGGAATTTGTTCCGCTCATTGTGCCCGACTATATCAGGGACAGACTTGGCATGCATCAGCAGCCTTATGAACTTGCGAAGGAGATGTTCATCGAAAGATATGTTTCCGAAGAGTACAGTGACAGTGTAAATGAGTTTTTGGATATCGCTTCGATGCAGAAAAAGCTGTCCGAAAAAACATTTATATCCACTGAGTATTTCGGAAAGGATAATAAATGGTTCCGGATCACGGCTACTGCGTCCAAAATGGATGGAAACGGAAATGTCATTCGTGCTTCTGTTGCGATGGAAGATATCGATCAGGAAAAGAATGAGCAGGCGGATCTTGAGTTTAAGATAGAACATGATGCGCTTACAGGCGTACTTAATCGTAATGCCTATGAAAAGTATACGGAGCTTCTTAAGAAGTCGGATATGGCTATCGCATACATTCTTCTTGATGTGGACAGATTTAAACAGATCAATGATACCTACGGACATGGAACCGGCGATTCTGTACTTAAGAAGCTTGCCTGCTATATGAGAAATGAATTCCGTCTGTCTGACCATATCATACGCATGGGCGGGGATGAATTCTGTATTATCATGACCGGAATTGAGGATAAGGACTCACAGATGCTCATAGATAAGATATATGCTATCAACAGTGCTTTGAAGAATCCTCGCAGCAGCAACATCCCGAAGGTTTCCATCAGCGTCGGAATCGCCTTTTCTTCTCAGGGATTCACCAGCGATCTGTATAAAAAGGCTGATATGGCCCTGTATCATACCAAAAAAACAACAAGAGACGGATATACTATTTATGATGCCATGATACATGAACCTGGTTACTGTGACGGTAAGGTATGTAATTAAGGATGTTCAGAATCAACCTAAAAATAAGTAAAGGTTATATAATGGGACATAATTAATAGAATATTATTAAATTATTAAAGATTTGTATACAACTTGCGACGTTAGAGTTATAATAACTAACATGTATAGTTGTAACCAGCTTTGGTTTAGAATAGATTTAGAGGGGGGATGATTTATGAACAAGCTAACTAAGCAGGTATTGTCACTTTTGCTTTGCGTGCTCATGGTTATCGAATCAGGCTTCAATGCAGGCCTTACAGGTTATGCAACAGAAAAGGCTGCCGTTTCGGAATTCTCAGTGTATGCGGTAAAAGTTTTGGCAGACCTCAAGGAGGACGTGGCTTATCAGACCGTGGAGTTTGGTACTCCTGAGTCCTCACTTAATTTGCCAAAAACGATATTTGCATTAGCTTCAGATGAAGAAGCTGAGCATATCGAAGATGGAGAAGAGGCGGAGCTTAGCGAGGATGAAGAAGAGATTTCTACATCATCAAAGACAAAGAAAACTGCTACGGAAAGTACAACGACAGTGACGAGCGCAGACTTTATGACTGATGATCAGAAGGAAGCCATTAAAGAGCTTCTTTCCGGAGAAGAAAGACCGTCTGTCAAGGATCTTGAGAAAAGCAGTGGTCTTGATCTTACAGGGTATACAGTTATAAAGCTTCCGTTAACATGGGAGTCAGATACGTCTTTCGGCGGAGAGTACGATCCTAAACAGCCGGGCGTTTACAGCTTTGTTTCGGAAGTAAAAAATGAAGAAAAGTATGTTCTTTATGATTCGGCATTACCTACTGTAAGTGTTGAAGTGCTTGAGGAAAATCAAGAGGCGTTTTCAGCTGCATGGACAGATGAAGATGCCGATCTTGAAATCACAGTTACAGCACCTGCCGGAGTATTCCCTAAAGACAGTGTCCTTCAGGTTGAAAGAATCACCGAGGAAAGAGACAACAAAAAAATCGTAGAGGCTGTAGAGAAAACTCTTGATAATGACAAGGCTGTCAAGGATTCCTTCTCATATGATATCAAAGTAACAGATCCTGACGGAAATGAACTTGAGCCTGTAACTGCCGGAGGAAAGAAGGTAGAGGTTACATTTAAGTCTCAGGCCATCAAGGACGCTTCTCTTGAAGAAGATCAGTATGTATCCGTTTATCATTTCCAGAATGTGGATAAGGAAGATGTAGAGAAAGCAGCCAGGGCAAAGGATGATGAAGAGGAATCTCTTATAGGTGAGGTTGTTGATTCGGTTGTTTCTTTTGTGACTCAGAGAGATTCGGGTGAGAAACTCAAGAAGCCTGAGCACATGAAGACTGAGGAGCCTGAAGAGGCAGCAGTCGACGAACTTGAGGCAGAAGAGACAGCAGTCGACGAACTTGAGGCAGAAGAGACAGATTCAAAAGAGAAGTCTGCTCCAAAGACAGATGACAGTGCAAATGTTTCTTCCGAAGGTGAGCTCACAGTCACAACAAAAGATTTCTCTATATATACAGTAGCTTTCTATTCTGACAAGAGTGCCATCAAGGCATATTATGTAACTCTTGGAAGTGAGAATTCGAAGTACTCCTATGAAGACGGAGATACACTTACTCTTTCCATAACTGCAGAGGGTGGAGAAGAGAAGAAGATCGCAGTTATCTATCCTGACGAGGAAAGCTTTGAGGCCTTCAGACAGCATGTGACTTCGGATCCGGATGATCTCCTTACGCTGCTTGAGAATGAGGCTGCAACCGTTGCCAGTGAGATAAGCGGAGTTCCTGCCAAGACCGGAAATATCGGACTGATTGCAGATTCAAAAGGAATCAATATTGAAGTTATTTCACTTCAGAGAAATGGAGTGACATATAAGGTTAAATCAACAGAAAGAACCATCGACAGCAGTGAGCCTTTAACCTTTAAAGGTTTGTACTGGGATCTTGATGAAACATTCTATGTAGAACAGGATGCTACGGGTCTTCAGGGAACCATCAGTTATGAGCTTTCCGGATTCGGAAGTAATGGCGGTGAGGCTGCAGTGACAATAACAGGAAGTGATGGAAGCACACGTACTGTTGATGTAAGCAGTGATGCAGAAGGTAAGGCAAGCTTTACTGTTGATGCCTCTGACAAGTCATTTACAATTAATGCAACAGATATATTGAAGATAAAGCCTGCGGACAGCGAGTACTACTCATATACGCCTGACGGCGGAGCTGATACTGTTTCCATTGATCCGGCTGCTCCTACAAGCTTTAGCTTTACAAATTTAAAGGATTACACATATACAGTTCATCAGACTGTAAAGCAGGACGGATCAGAGTTCGAAACAGCTCCACAGGATAAGATCGATTATGTTGTTTCCGGACTTGCTGAAGATGAAGAGGTTTCCATCCATCTTGAAGATGGAGCTTCTTTGACCAGGACTGCCGACGGAAGCGGAAAGATTTACTTTGACCTGGAAGCGAGCGTTGCAAGCTTCAGTGTTATTGCAAAGGATAACAGTGTCGAGATGGATTCTGCCACACCGGCATCCGGCAATGTCAACAACATTATCCTTGTTACAGATCTTTCATCAAAGAATCTGAGCCATGAGGACGTTCTTGACCTTGAGTTTGATGTGCCTGAATTTGAGATTCAGGTATACGGAGAAGGAGTACTCTTAGAGAATACTGAGGGTAACACTGTATATGAAACAAAGTATACAAGTCTTGAGAATCTGAATGATGTATCGGCACTTTTTGATGTACCGGGATACAGATTCAAGTCTGCGAAGCTTGTTATGGATGGAAATGAATATGAGGTTTCTGAGATTAGTAACTTCTTATATAAGAAGAAAGACGGATCCGATGCCGAGGCGATAGATAAGGATGCTGTTCTTAAACTTTACTATGATGAGCTCATTTCCTACCCTGTATATCTCAAAACAGAGAATGTAACAGTACCTACAGATATATGTCTGAAGGTCGGAGATCTTGATTCCGATTGTATAGCAGAGGTTTATCTTCTTGATGCAACAACCAAGGAGATGGTTAAACCTGCTTTAACAACAACGGCAAATGGAAGCTATAAATTTACCACAGTTGTCACATCAAGTGATTATTATCTTGTGGTCATGTCTGATGACAAAGATATCACACTGATGGTTGATGACTCCAACAAGAAATTCCAGCAGCATGCCGGAACAGGAGTTGATCCTATCAATCTCAAGAAGAAGACTTCCGAAGATGATTATGACGGAAATACTCTTTTTGTTGAGTATCTTAACTCAAGCATCGTTCTCAGAAAGCTTTGGGAAGATGGCGGAAAGAATAATGATGAGAAGAATACTCTCATTGGAAAGAATAAAGATGTAAAGAAGTTCATGCATCTTGAGTATTACATCGAAGGCATCTCCACAGAATGGAAGACTCTCGATGTTGATGCCATGAAGGATGTTCTCGGTTACCATGCAGATGAAGCTAAAAAAGCATTGAACATGGATAATGCAAGCTTCACCTACACCGGACCTACATCCTATGATTATAATTTCAAGAGCAAGCTGTATTCCAGCTATGTATATCGTGATGCTTCAGGTGTGATCCAGACTGCTCCGATCAAGTATCGTATTGCTGAGGGTGATGAAATCAAAGCCAAGTACTTCAGCAAATATGAAAATGAGAACGAGGAAGATGATCCTAACGGAACGATTCTTCGTAACTATGAGATTCAGACTTACACAGCCACTATAAAGTGGAATGATGCCGATGCCAGAAAGAGCGGATCTACTAACTTAGACAGACCTTCTACTGAAGAGTGGATTAATTCGGTAACTCTTCATAAGGTTGTTGAAGGTAAAACGGATTCGGCAGCAACCGTATCTATCATTACCGATAAGGAAAATGTAGAAGGTGCCATAAAGGTAACAGATAACGGTGACGATACATGGACAGTCGAAATCAGAGGCTATGGTTATGACAGAAACGACTATAATGTTCATTATTATCTGACCGAGAAGCTTGATGGACTTCCTGATGATATCGCAAGAGAAGGCAATAAGATCATCAATCGTCGTTATGAGCCTCAATATAATAATGTAAGTTCTGCAGCCAACGTTACTGACGGTCTGTACAAGAACGGTACGCTTGTTAACGTACTTGCTGGTGACACTACCTACACCATGTACAAGATCTGGAAGGATGACGGAAAGGATGAAACTGTAGCTAAACGTCCAAAAGCTGAGATTATTTTCTACAGATACAGTGGAACAAATACAGATGCGTGGAGACATTTATCTCCTATACAGAATGCCGAATACAAGGAGATAAAGAAAAACATCGGCAGTGAAGCAGATAACAATGTAAATAAGTATTATGAGCTTACTCTTCCTTTAAGCGGATACACGGAAGCTTATAACGGAGACGGTACTCAGTTCGTTTATGTCGGTAAGGAGCGTATGTCAGGCGGTTCCAACCATTATGAGCAGCAGCTGCTTACCAAGGAAAATGAGTTAACCGGACTTCATGAGGGAGTATTTATCCTGAACGGTGAGAGTCTTGTCAATACCATTGAGGATAAGGTCAAGGTTGAAGTCACCAAAAAATGGAAGGCCACCGCAAGACAGGATACCGAATCAAAGGTGCCTGTAACACTTTACAAGAGTCTGGTAAATCCGAGATCCTACAATGATTTTAACGATTATCTGAGAGTTGCGTCAGCTTCTGAAGTTGAAACAATGGTACTTGAAGGATTTTCTTCTGAAGTCACTTCAAAGAGCTGTTCATGGACTCCCGAGAAGTATGATGCTGAAGGAAACAGACTGTATTATTTTGTAAGGGAAGGAATTGTCCAGACCAAGGTTGACGGTGAATTCAAGGATGCCCAGGTCTATACCGATTCAACCGGAAAGACTTATTTCCTGACTGCTGACGGTTATCGTTATGTTCAGAGCATAACTACGGAAACAAACACTCACGGAAATGTTGATACTTATATCGAGAACATACTTGTCGGTAATGCACAGGTCAAGCTCGTAAAGAAGTTCCCTGATGGATTATCATTAACAGATCAGAGTAAGGATTCCGTATCATTCGCTTTTGATGTTTTTCAGGACAAGAGCAAGATCGGAAGAATCGTAAGAACCTATAAGGTGGGAGGTACATACAATAAGTTAAATGAGGACGGAACTGTAACTGAGACAACCATAAACAGTATGGAGGATCTTAAACAGGAGTTTACTGATGTGATCATCATTGACTCTTATGATGATCCCGAATTAGTGAAGGAATCCGGTTTTGAAAGTTTAACAGGACTGCTTCCCAGATATACACTTGACGGAACAGAGTATACCTACTCGATCTTTGAGCATGAGGATGCTGAAGACCGTGGATATTTACCTACTGTTGTCAATGCCATATCAGAAGAGACTTATGCTGAGACAAATGAAACGGTGATCAATCCGTATTTTGCAGGAAAAGATAAGTATCTTCTTGACTCTGTTGAGATTACTAACGGGACAGGGGGAGAAAACTATATAACTGTTTACAAAGAGTGGCTGGATGGAGAGGATTCTGAAAGGAGAGAGCCGGTTACCTTCGTTTTGGAGCAGAACAAGGGCGCTGGCTGGGAACAGGTAGGTACGGAAGAATACACTATCAACCCACGTGCTGATAAGTATTCCAAGTATTTATTCATTCCTATCCCTGGCAGCATTAAGGTAGACTTCAACAATTGGAGAAACAATAATTACACTGAAACGGCTGGATCAGGCTCATTCAGAGTAAGAGAAATAAGGCTGGGTGACAGCGCTGTTCATTACTATACAGGTAAGGAAGGCGAAACCATCGTAAAGGATTTCTCGAATAAGGATTACTATCTCGGACACGACTGGAGTCAGTATGAGGGAAATGACGATACATTTAAGAGCCTTACAAGTGAGACAGATGACTACGGTTTTGTACAGGGTAAGTATTACGACTTCGATGTACTTCTGGTTGACAGCGAAGCTGCACAAAAGGCCAGCAGAAGCTATATTAATTACCAGTATTTCGAGGAAGGAAACGTAATCGGAAACAGAAACTTTGACTTTGCTCTTTCCAATGTAAGAGTTGGTGTTATCTATATTGACATCAAAAAGACATGGGATGATGGCGAAGATTATAAGGATTCTACCGGTGAAGCCTACACCTACAGACCAGATGAAGTTAAATTGCTGGTAAAGGTGGGCGATGATACTACCGAAGTAAGACTTAACAGGGATAACAACTGGAGTGCCAAGCTTGGTCCGTTCCGTAAGTATGACAGCGCCGGTGAGCTGATCGATTATAAGCCTCATCTTGAAACGAATTCTGATGGAAAGTATGAAGAGTTCATTTATGGTGACGGAAGAGATGCAGATTCTGCCGAAAGGTATACCAAGGCATATTCGATGTCAGGTAATACTGTGGCAAGTCTTACTTTAGGTCAGGATCATCATACAGGAGATGTTTATTCCATTGCCCTCCATAATGAACTTAACGGAACTGTAACTCCTGTAGTTAATAAGTTCTGGGAGGATTATGATCAGGATGATGCAAAGGAGAACAAGCGTCCTGATATCTATTCAAAACTCTGGCGTTCGTATACAGATAAGGACGGAAATGAGCATGTTGAGCAGATAGACAAGACTACTTATTATGATTATGACTGGAACACTGTTTTAGACGAGAAGACTCATAACTGGTGGCAGGTAAGGTACAAGCCGTTACCTCGGTTCAGAAAAGAGAAGCTCTCGGATGAAACATACAGATTTTATGAGTATTCCTACTATATAAGTGAGGAATATGCATCGGAAAACAAAAATGAATATGCTGAGATCGGTGCTTTCCCGGGATCTCCTGAGTATACGGATGACACTCATCAGGTTGCCAGGTATGATTATGATGAAGCTGATCTTCTCACATTGAAGGTTTCCGATACGGAGACAATTGTGGCGGCGAAGGTCACACTTGATCCCGACAAGGCATCTACACTCGTAAACAGACCTCGCAATAAGAGAACTGTTACAGGTGTGAAGGTTTATAACAATCTGCCTAAGGGATATGTTGCCAAGAATCTTCCGGATGTTAAGATTCAGCTCTGGAGAAAGGCGTATAAGAGCACAGTTGAAGAACGGGTACATGAATACACCATGGGAACAGACCTTATGGGAAATGAGATACTCGTTGAAAAGTCAGCTGACAGCTATCTTGATACGATACTACAGGGGGCCAACTCACTTTATAAGCGCGAGTTTACATTCTACAGTACAGATGAAAACGGTCAGCCTACTGAAGAGCAGGCACTGGTTCCAAAGTATGACGACACGGGACGCCCGTATACATATTTCATAAAGGAGGATGCTGACACAGAGAAAGAAAGGGATATCTTAGAGGCAGTTTATGACTTTGAGGTTGAGTCCGACGACACATTGACAAACGGTATTCAGGCTACCAACGCATATAAGCCGACAGAAAACTATGACATCACTTTCTATAAGAAGTGGACCGGTTTTGATCCTGTTTCAGGCACATATGATGGAAAGTATCTGAATCCTGATATTGACCCGCCTCAGATTACGGTACGTCTTTACAGATACCTTCAGGATAAGGACGGTAATGTAATAAGCGGAACTGAGGAAAAACTGGATGAAAGGACACTGCATTATGACACGAATCATCCTGAGTACACATCATATACATGGAAGAATCTTGTTTACTATGCTCCGAACCTTAATCCATATAAGTATGTAGTAGCTGAAAAGATTCAGGCTGATTCTTACACAAGAGGCTATGAAGAGATTTACAAGGCTTCAGTTGTTTCCAGTGCTGATGGTAAGGCGGAGCTTATCGCTACAGGTTCAAATCTGTATGGCACAAAGCAGCCGATTCACTCATCCGGCTGGTATGACCTCGAGGTAGAAGGAAGTTATGATCTTGATGGACGTAAGGGAGAAGGCACAGCTGCCGTCATCAATACCTACACTAAGATACGTACTTCACTTTATATCAAGAAGCTCTGGTCGGAAGTTCAGAATTATAAGGGTATAAAGGTTCTTCCGGATCATATCGATTTTGAACTTTACAGAGTAAGGGATAGAGCCAAGGATCTCACGATCTGGAACCCGACTAAAAATCAGTATACTTACTTACAGCCTAACTATTCATTCTATATCGATACCATAGAGCTTGATGACAGTAATGACTGGACTGCTACAGTAAGTAATCTTCTTAAGTATGAGCCCAGAGGCTGGTATTACAGATATTATGTAAGAGAGGTAGTTCCTGATAACTGGAGTTATATTCCTTTCACAGTTACTACCGAAGATGCAGCTTTCTGGCGCAATGGTGGAATAGGGCATGAGGGTGATGGTACAAGAGGTATCGTTTATGATGAAGATGGTCCGATGGTAACCGGTCGAAAGAATGTCCTTAAGACCGTTAGTCTTGAGGCAACCAAGGAATTTAAGGACAGTAAAAACGGTCAGAAGATATCTAAGAAAGATATCGTCAGACTGCATGAACTGGGAGTTATTCCTGACACAATAAACTATCGTGTATATTACAAGATTGATGGCACTTCCGGATGGAAGCTGCTTGAAAAGGACGGAGAGAATGGAGAGCCTGTAAGTATAAGCTCAACATTCAAATCTGACGGTACATATACAACAGCCAAGGTCGATGGCCTTATGCCGTATGCATACAATACTGATACGGAGAATTACGATCTGATTGATTATCGTGCTGTAGAGTATTCTGTACAGTATGGAAATGATGAAGTGAAGGTAAGATCCGCCGACAGTATCGATGCAGAACTTAGTGGCGAGACAACAGGCACCGGATTTGAAGGATTTACTGCTATCTCATCAGATACGGAAAAGACTGATAAGGAGGATGAGAATCATCCTTACAAATTTGCAACAACAGTGACCAATACTCTCGATCTCACCGAGCTTGATGTAACAAAGGTTTGGGATGACGAAGTAAGAGGTTTTGGAAGCAGAATCAGCGAAATAAGATTCAAGCTTCAGAGAGCGACCGAGTCCTCTGTGAAACATTTTGTTGATGTGGAAATAGACGGAAAGACTGTCGAAGCAAGCATCAAGAGAAATGCGTCAAGTCAGAAGGCATATTTCTATATGCTTCCTGCAAAGGACAAGGATGGCAGGGACTATTCCTACAGAGCGGTGGAAACAAAGATCGTTCTTACGGATGGAACCGAAATGGATATAGTGGTTAAGCCGGAGGAGGATGATCCGTCTACCGGAAACCAGACAGGAGGTACAAAGGCCTACGCATACAGTTCTGAGAACGGAACTGCCGACGGCTATGGAATTTACAAGAAGGTATTTACAACTAAGTTCACCAACAGACTCAGACTCGGAAGTATCGTAGTAAACAAGAAATGGGAAGACTTCGAGGATAAGTACAGACTGAGACCGGGAGAAATCAAGGTTAAGCTTACTTCATCCATCCCGTTACAGGCAGAGAATGCTCCGGAGATCTTCAGCAACATTCCGACTTATGAAGTGGAGACAAAGACTCTGAAGCAATCAAATAACTGGACAGCTTCATGGTCCGAGTTGCCTGTATACGATGCGAACGACAATGAAGTGATTTACACTCTCGAAGAGTACTATGTAGGACCGGATGGACAGAAAGAACGTATCAACTCCTATGATGCCACAAATCTTGTTCACCTGAACCAGAGAGAGGTAGATTACGACGAGGTTGCAGAGGATGTTACAGTAGCTGATAATAAGGCAACAGAGGTTACATTTATCAATACTCTTGCAACACAGTCCTTTATCGTGGATAAGTACTGGGATACAGCAGAGACCGATGAGACAGACACAAATGCTGAGTATGAAAGAATCGTCCATGTTAAACTTCAGGCAAGACCGGATGGAGAAAATAACTGGGCAGATTTCTACAGATATGTCGATGATAATGGCGATATACTCCCGAACGGAGAGGTAGTGACAGCAAATCTTTCAAGTGATAACAACTACAGCTTCAGATGGGATGATCTTCCAGAAACAGACAATAGAGGACGATTCCTGTATTATCAGACAGTCGAAACATCTATTGAGATCGTAAGGAAGGTCAACGGACAGATAGTAAAACAGGATACGAGATACTTTGATTCAGACAAAAACTCGGTTGGTGGTTACAACTACGAATCTGAGGTTGGTTTTGCAGAAGATATGGACAATGTTCAGAAGGCTTCTATCAAAAACATTCTGAAGAAGGCCAAGTATTCAATTACTAAGGTCTGGGATGATGACGATGATAGAGACGGTATGCGTCCTGACAGCGTAACATTCCACCTGCAGCGTATGGGTTCAGATGGTGAATGGACACAGTTACCTGCAAAATTTGACAGAACCATAACGAATCAGACCGCGGCAGGATCGGGTGAGTGGACTATCGCTTCCTGGTCAGAGCTTCCGGTTGAGGATCCGTTTGGCGATTCATACAGCTACAGAGCAGTTGAGGATGAAGTCAGCGGTTATAAGATGGTAGCTTTAGCCGGTGAGCAGACATTGTGGGATATGTTTGTTGAAGGACTTACAAATATCTACAACACATTTGCAGACTTCATAGTCAGTCTTTTCAACGGCGATACTGCAGCAACCGAGGAACGAACATACGAGGATGAAGGTGTCATTCTTGAAGAAGGTGGCCTCATTAAGAGCACTTATTCAAATATCCACAAGATCAGTACAGTAGATGTTTCTGCTGTTAAGAAGTGGGATGACAAGGACGACAAGTATGGTGACAGACCGAAGGAAATTACAGTAACACTTTACGCTTCCTATACAGATGCCGATGGCAATACTGTAGAGGAGCCTGTAAATGTAGTTGAGCTTCAGGGCGAGGATAAACAGATCAACGGTGTAGTTACTCTTGGTGCTTCGAATAACTGGACATATACATGGACAGATCTTCCGGAGTTCAAGAGAGGACTGAGAGGTGCAAGGATCAGCTACAGCGTAAAGGAGAATGTGATCGATGGCTACACAGGTGAGACCACAGTGAACGTAACTGAGGGAGCATCCGGAAAGAAGACCTTCGAGATCACGATCCAGAATACTCTGACTCCGAGAACTATCGTTGTTCGAAAGAACTGGGAGAATGAGTATGCCGGCATCGGTAAGACTGTAACGGGAGCAGAGGTTGTTCTTCAGCGTAAGACTGAGAACACAGATTGGGCTAATGTTTATGAAACAGTGAACGGAAGCAGATCACTTATGATCCATGTTATCAATAAGACCGATACAAGCTGGACAGTAACAGATCTTCCTGTATGTGACGATGCAGGCAACCTGTATATCTATCGTGCGGTTGAGAGCAGAATCTATCTTTCAGATGGAAGCAGTGTCAATGTTAACGCACAGGAGCTTACAAACGGTACTGTAGGTGCTTATGTTTATACTTCAGACACAACAGAGACAGAGACCGGATTCAGAACTGATATCACAAATCGTTTTGATACAGCTTCTCTGAAGGTTTCAAAGATCTGGAGTGATGAAAATGATAAGAATAAGAAGCGCCCTCAGGAACTTAAGATAACCCTTAAGGCTTCAACAGTGGTGAATGGTACAACAACAGACATCGAAGTTGACGGACTTAAGAAAGAAACAATTCTTAATGCGGCAAACAACTGGACAGATGACACTACATGGGCATCCGTTCCTGTATACACCGCAGACGGAAAGCGTATTTACTACACCTTTACTGAACAGAATATCACAAGCTACAAGTCTTCTTACGAGTCTGTAAGCTATGGTACAACAGCAGTTACAGGTGATGGTACAACAGCAGCAAGAGTATTTACAGAGAGCGGACAGGTTTCCGAGGTGATCTTCACCAACAGCTACACTGACGGAGGCAATAACAACGGCGGTGGCGGAAGCAGCGGAGGCAACGGAAGTGTCAGAGGAATCTCCCGTGATAATCCAAGTGACTCAACAGATGATGGAGAGGTACTCGGAGCTAACCGTGAAAACCCTGAGGTGCCGGAAGTTTTAGGTGCCACAAGAAGACCTCAGACAGGCGATGAATCCAATATGATGTACTATGGAATCGGAGCAATTGTTTCTCTGGCAGTACTTGCGGCATGGTTCTACACAGACAAAAAAAGAAAAAAGGCAGCTAAGACAAAATAAAAACCATTAGCTACCAATAGGGAATCCCCCGGGACAGTGATGTTCCGGGGGATTTTTTAACTGTTTTGTTAAATGAATGAAAAAATATTCTGGCTTTTTTCTAAAGTAATAGGGTATTTCTGCCGATAAAGATTTTATTGATAATCCATTTTTCTTATCTAAGACAGAGTGACCGGATACGGGGAAAGGCAGGAAAAATCTATATGATGAATATGCTGGAAGAGGCAATAATTTACGCAACGGTTCTGCACCAGGGTAAGGTCCGTAAGTTTAAAAATATCCCATATATTTTACATCCCATAGAAGTAGCTCAGATACTCTCGACCATAACCGATGATGAAGAGGTTATCACGGCAGGAATTCTTCACGATATAGTTGAGGATACAGACGGAACACTGGAGGAGATAGAGAAGCGTTTCGGACAGAGAGTAGCGTATCTGGTGTCATCTGAGTCCGAAAATAAGTATCCGGAAGAGGCACCCGAATCCACATGGCAGAAACGTAAGGAAGAGGCCCTTTTGATCCTGAAGAACAGTCAGGATATCGGAGTGAAGATGCTCTGGCTTGCGGATAAGCTTGCAAACATCAGGTCACTTGCCAGTATGTATTCGGAAACGGGAGATGAGATGTGGACGAAGCTCCATCAGGATGACCCACAGATGCAGTGCTGGTATTACCGGAGCATAGCAGAATCTCTGGAACTGACACTGAACAAGACCGGTGCCTTCAAGGAGTATATCAAGCATATGAACTTCATATGGCCGGGAACCTTCGATTCGGATAAGACAAGATACAAGAAATACAGAGAAGTATCCGTAGACGGCTGTAAGCTGATAGGCAGGGGGGCTAAGGGGGAAGTATACCGCTATGATGATGAGCTGGTTATAAAGGTTTTCAATGAGAATAATACCTATCATGATGTTGAACAGGAGATCGCATTAAGCCGTAAGACTTTTGTGCTAGGCATGCCCACAGCCATTTCCTTCGGAATAGTATCCGTGGGAGACAGATACGGTGCGATGTATGAGCTCATAGAATCAGACACGGTTTCAGAATGTATAGGCAGAGATCATGGACAGGTGGAGGTCTATGCAAAGATAATGTCTGACCTTGCACACACGATACATGATATAGAGGTGACTGATGAGGATGGTTTTTCTGACGGAACCGAGTGCCTGAGAGATTATGTCCGGGGCGGAATAGGCCGGGAGGACGAGGCATTGGCAGAAAAATGTATGGAACTTATAGATACACTGCCTGAACCCGGAACCCTGATACACGGAGATTTTCACACCGGAAATGTTTTTATGCAGAAGGGTGAAGCCCTGCTCATAGACATGGACAGGGTATCCAGAGGAAATCCTATAATAGAAATAGCGGGATTGTACTATTTCTATGTTGTTCTCGGAGAGGATGACCCGGCCGTTGTTGAAAAATTCATGGGATTCTCCTATCAGACGGCACAGAAGTTCTATGAATATTTCTTAAAGCACTATTTCGGAACAGAGGACAGTGTAATCCTCAAGGATGTGACGGACAAGTCGGCTTTTATAGCTTACATCAGGATGATTCGTAAGCTTCATAAGAAATTGAACCTTTCCGAGAAGGAACAGAAGCTGTCAGAGTTCTACATGGCGAAGGTCAGGGGATTGCTTGAAAAAGTAAAGACATTGGAAATTTGAGATACCATGATGACAGGATCAGGAGGATTTGCATGAAGATAACAAGTTTTAACCCGCTTATAGTTTCAAACAACGCTGAAGCGATAATCACGCTTTTTGAGGAAATGATAAGAAAAAGTATATAAGTTCTCTTTGCTGAAAGGGAACAGGGTAAATATAAAAAGGGCAATCTATCAAATATGAAAGGAGAGGTAAAGTTGTAATGAGAAACCGGGAGAAATTGTCGCTTGTAACTATAGTACTTGTGATGGCACTGGTTCTAATGATGTCTGTGACTATCAATGCGGCTGAGAATCTGGAAACCGGCGGTACGGGCAATATCATGAACGTTCTTAAGGGGACTTTAGGCAAGGTTGATCTAAGCGGCCTGGAGGTGAATGGTGTAAACCTGGGAAAAGTGGACCTCGGTGGGATAGACCTTGGCGGGATTGATCTTAAAGGCGGAAATATCGGTGTTGAAGGCCTGAAGGATGCGGACCTTAAAGGAAAGCCCGAGGAATATCTTAAGTCACTCGGATACTCAGACGAGGATATCGCGAAGCTTAAGGCTGCTCTTTCGGAATCCTTCAATGAGAAGGTAACTGCTGTTGTCAATGCTGCACTGACGGGAAAAGAAACCGGGGAAGCAACTGATGCAGAAAAACTTCAGGAGACTGCACCCGAGCCAGAGATCTATGTGGTGAAGCGGGGAGATAACTTAAGCAAGATTGCAAAAAAGAGGTACGGAGATTTCTCGAAATGGATTGTCATCTATAATCTGAACAGGGATCAGATAAGAGACCCCAACAGGATAGAAATAGGACAAAGACTTATAATCGCATAATAACTGTTACGACATGAAAACTGCCAAGACATAATAATTGTCAAGACATAAAAACTGTTAAGAAATAAAAACTGTTAAGACATAATAAACTGTTACAACATAAAAACTGTCGAGACATAAACCAGAGGTATAGGTGCGTGATGAGGGTGATGTTATGTGCCTGTTTTTCGTGTGTAAAATGAAGATGATATGAACAGCGGTCATACTGCGGAAAACCTTGAAAATGCGTGGATTCTGTATACAAAAACACGATAAAACCAAGCGGCTGACCTATTATAAATTTTAATGCACTGGTTTAAAACTATGAATTTTACAAATGTATTTTTTTTAGTTATTATTCCCATAACTAATAGAAAGAGGGGTGCACATCTTTCTGTTGTTAAGTCTAAGTATACGGGGTTATGCCCGTAAATGTTTTAAGGGGAAATTTATGAAACAGTTCAAATTAGGTCTTGTGCCAAAGCTTATCATCGCCATCATCGTTGGTATACTGATCGGCGAGTTCATGCCATTGTGGTTCTGTAAAACAGTGGTTACTTTATCATCCATCTTCAGTTCATTCCTGAAGTTCGTTATCCCTCTCATGATCCTTGCATATGTTACCATGGGTATCGCAGATCTGTCACAGGGAGCAGGAAAGCTTCTTATCATCACAGTGCTTCTTGCATATACAAGTACACTTGTTGCCGGAAGCATGTCATTCATCGTATCAAGCACACTTTTTCCTCACTTCATGGCTCCTGATGCTCTTGAGAAGATTCAGGCTACAGCTGATGTAAGTGTAGGAACATATTTCAGCATCTCACTTCCTGCTGTTATAGATACACTTTCAGCAGTTGTTCTTGCATTCATCCTCGGACTCTGCATGTCAAGCCTTCGCGGAAAGACAATAGGAACAACTCTTTACAACAGCATGAAGGACTTCTCGGCAATCATTGATGCGGTGCTTCACACAGCTATCATCCCGCTTCTTCCTCTGTATATCTGCGGAACCTTCGTAGACCTTACATACTCAGGAAAAACCTTCACAATTCTCGGAATCCTCTGGAAGGTGTTTATCGTTGTTATCGCTATGCATCTTGTTTACCTCGTTTTCGAGTTTTTCATCGCAGGAAGCATTTCACATAAGAATCCTTTCAAGCTTATGATGAACCAGATTCCCGGTTACACAACAGCTATAGGAACACAGTCTTCAGCAGCAACTATTCCTGTAAACCTTGAATGTGCACGTGCTGACGGTATCTGCGCACAGATCAGAAACTTCGTTGTTCCTCTGTGTGCAAACATCCACATGTGCGGTTCCATGATCACCATCACAGCCTGCGCTACAGCAGTATGTCTCATGAACGATCTTCCTATCAGCCTTGCAACAGTCATTCCTTTCATAATGACACTCGGTGTAGCCATGGTTGCTTCTCCCGGAGCTCCGGGCGGATCGATCATGACAGCTCTTCCGTTCCTTTATATGGTATTCGGAACAACAGCAGGTGATCCTAACGGTCCTATCTGTGCACTTATGGTTGCTCTTTACATCACACAGGATTCTTTCGGTACAGCATGTAACGTTTCCGGTGACAATGCCATCGGAGTTGTGGTAGATCAGATCTACAGAAAAGTTATCATGAAGGGTCAGGCAGTTGCTGACGATTAAAGAAAGGCATTAAACCAGAAATGAATATATTCAATATTATAGGACCTGTCATGATCGGACCGTCCAGTTCACATACTGCAGGTGCCTGCAGAATCGGAGCGATAGTCAACAAGATAGTTGACAATGATGTACTGACTGAAGTCAGGATTCAGCTCTCAGGTTCATTTGCCCGTACCTACAGAGGACATGGAACAGACCGGGCCATTCTTGCCGGAATCATGGGCTTTAAGAGTTATTCCGAAGAGATCAGAAATGCAATGGAGATTGCAGCGGAACGTGGTCTTAAATATGAATTCATTGCAGAAGATATTCCGGGGGCTCATCCGAACACAGCAAGAATTTACTATACATGCAAAAGCGGTAAACAGGGCTTTGTAGAGGGCGCGAGTATCGGCGGCGGAAACATTCGCGTAAGCAATATCGACGGAATGGAAGTCAATTTCAGCGGAGAGAACAACACCCTCTTCGTTCTTCACAAGGATACACCGGGGGTAATTGCCAATGTTACCAACCTCATGTACTGGCGCTACGGTGAACTCAACATCAGCGGTTTCCATCTCAGCAGAAAGGAACGCGGCGGAGATGCCCTCATGACACTCGAGCTTGACGAGCTCCCGCCTGAGCAGCTGATCACAGATCTTAAGAAAATGGATAATATCGATAATGCATTGCTTATCCATGCTATTTAAGGAGAAAATAAATGCTTTCATATAATTCAGTAAAAGAGCTGGTTGATGCAGCTAACGAAAATAAATGCCGTATCAGTGAGATCTGTCTCAGAGATCAGGCAAAGAAGATGGGAATTTCCGAAGAGGAAGTTTATAAGAGCATGGAGAAGTGCTTTGACATCATGATAGAGTCAGCGGAGTGGGGAGAGCAGGAAGGAAGAAGATCAACTTCCGGTCTCACAGGAGATGAAGGCTTCAAGATGACCCGGTACGCAAAGAATGGCGGCGGACTTATGGGACAGGCCATGTCCAGGGCAGTTTCCAGAGCCCTTGCGGTTTCAAATTGTAATGCTGCCATGGGTAAGATCGTGGCCACACCTACAGCGGGAAGCTGCGGAATCCTCCCGGGATGTCTCATCTCTGCTTATGAAGACAGAAAGATGGACAAGAAGGACGTGGTTATGTCTATCTTTACAGCTGCCGCCTTCGGTATGATAGTTGCTGAAAAGGCATGTATTGCCGGTGCACAGGGCGGCTGTCAGGCAGAGTGCGGAAGTGCTTCCGGAATGGCTGCGGCATCACTTGTTGAGCTGATGGGCGGTACTCCAGAGATGTGTGCGGATGCCCTTGCCATCGCCATAGTAAATCAGGAGGGTCTCGTTTGTGATCCTGTTGCGGGTCTCGTTGAGATTCCCTGCATAAAGCGCAATGCTTCCGGAGTGGTCATAGCATTTTCTTCCGCAGATATGGCTCTTGCAGGTATCGAGGCAAAGATTCCTGCAGACGAGTGCATAGATGCCATGCGTGAGGTGGGCGATGCCATGTCAAGAGACCTCAAGGAAACTGCTACAGGCGGTCTTGCAGCTACACCTACAGGAAAGAAATACCGCGAGCAGGTGTTTGGCTCTAAGGAATAAAAAACAGATATTCAGAGAAGTTGATTTTATCCTCCAAATATAAATGAACTCTCTTTATAGAAAAACGGCCTCCGGAGTATTCCGGAGGTCGTTAATTCGTAATAAGGTAAATCTTTTTACTTTATATATCATTTCTGATATGATTAGATAATCTTTAATGCTACCGGAGTTATCATAATGAAAACAAAACTCACTGTCGGAGAGCTCATCACTATATCCAGCATGCTCTTCGGACTTTTTTTTGGTGCTGGAAACCTCATTTTTCCTGCATACTTCGGCCAGATGGCAGGAAATCATATTTATGCGGCACTGATAGGATTTCTCATTACCGCAGTAGGCATGCCGCTTCTTGCTGTAATATCTCTTGGGATTACAGGAAGCAACGGTCTTCTTGATCTCAGTTCGAAAGTAGGGAAAAAATTCGGATATATCTTTACTATAGCCCTGTATCTTTCCATAGGGCCTTTCTTTGCTGCCCCCAGATGTCTGACCGTGCCCTTTGAAATCGGAATCAGACCACTGCTTCCCGAAGGAACAAACCATCAGCTTATACTGCTGATTTTTACGACCTTCATGTTCGCTCTTATCCTCTGGTTCTCTCTGAGACCTGGAAATATACTTGTGTGGATAGGTAAATTTCTTAACCCTGTTTTTATAACTGTTTTGGGCATACTTCTGCTTATCGCCCTGTCACAGCCCGAGGGAAACATCGTTACCTATGAAGCTCAGGGAGCCTATGAAACATCTCCTGTTTTACAGGGAATTCTTGATGGCTATAATACTATGGATACCCTTGCAGGACTTGCTTTCGGAATCATCGTTGTAGATGTAGTTCGTGCACAGGGAATCAAGGATCCTTCGCATATCGCTAAGAATACGATAAAAGCAGGCATCTTCAGCTGTGGATTCATGGGATTTATCTATTTCCTCGTTGCCATGGCAGGAGCTGAAAGCCGGGCATACGCATCGGTAAGTGACAATGGAGGGGCAGTTCTCGCGGATATATCATCTCATTATCTTCCTGGATTCGGGTCGGTGCTCCTTGCTGTGATTGTATTTTTCGCCTGTCTTAAAACTGCAGTAGGACTTATGACCAGCTGCGCCACGACCTTTTCGGAAATGTTCCCGAAAAAGCTTTCCTATAATAAATGGGCTGTTCTTTTTTCGACGGTAACTTTTATCATCTCAAATGTAGGGCTCACATCCATAATAAAGATTTCGGTACCGGCTCTTATGATGCTGTATCCGATAGCTATCTCACTAACCTTACTTTCGGTATTCGGAAGATTTTTCAGGTATAATCATACCATCATAGTTTCAGTGATGACCATGTCTGTAATCAGCGCTTTTTTTGATTTTATCAAGGCGCTTCCTGCAGAATGGGTGTATGCCATAGCCGCAGACGGAATCATAGCCATCTGTGACAGCTATCTTCCGTTCTTTACCTACGGCTTCGGATGGGTTGTGCCGACACTTGCAGGATTTTTGATTGGCGCAGTGGTTGTCCGTATACGCTCTTCTGTCAGAGCTTAAGGCCATATAGCGATTGAGACAATCAGACTATGAAGTGATTGTACCGCCTCTAATGAAGGTAAATAACAACCTTTATTAGAGGCGGTACAGTATAAGACCGATCAACTGAATATGATTAAAATATGAACCAAAAAAGGAAAGAATCATCGGATTAGATATAGGGTATGTAGGATAGTTATATTTCGTAGATTGTTTTATTATACGAGAACTTTTTGGAAATCCACTGACACAATTATACCATCGAGAGAAATGTTTTTCATCAAATTATCCAAATTAATTTCTACTTAGTTGATTTAATTATATAAAATGTCGGCTTTTTCCAATTTTTCATAAGCCTTCTAAATTATATTTTTACTCTATATCGGATGAAAACTTCAATATATTATAGAATGCAGGCAAATATCTGAAAAATTTTTTATAAGATTTTTTGTTTTGGTCAGATGTTTGGTCTATGCCTCTTTGATACCGGATTTGTCTGCATGTTATTAATGATGTAAAAACATAAAAAGTACTATGTTCTTTATGTACATAATAAAACGCGATGATGGCTCGTGATAGGTGCGGATCTGTATCTTTAGGGGGATTCTTAAGGAGGTAGACCGACGTGTCACGAGTAGGAAAAAATATTTATAAAAGAAAAGATGGACGATGGGAAGGGCGATATATAAAGTCACATGATGCAGGAATAACCAGATATGGTTCTGTATATGGACATAGTTGCAGGGAAGCAAAGGAAAAGCTCTTTGAAGCAATAAAGAAATCTTCAGAATGTTCCATCACTATGTCAGCGGGAAGTGTCCGGATTATCGGAAAAGCCTGGCTTTCGGAGATTGCCGGAGAACTGAAGATATCTTCTGTCAACAAATATGAAGATATCTTGAAACTTTACATATACCCGGAATTTGGTGATTGTGAACTTTCAGGTATCAGAAACGACGATATCATAGAGTTTGCCCATAAGCTTATGAAGGAAGGCGGCGAGGCATCCAAAGGATTATCTGTTTCCTCTGTAAATCAGATCATGTCTGTCATGAACAGTCTGAGACTTTTTGCTCTGAGAAAGAACTACACCGTTAACTATATAACTGACTGTGTTACTGCCAAAAGAGGAACTGCTGATATACGGGTATTTTCCATAGAGGAAGAAACGAGGCTGATAGAGTACTTATGTAAGCATTATGACCGGACTGCACTTGGGATTCTCTTGTGTTTGTTTGCGGGGCTTCGTGTCGGTGAGATATGTGCTCTCACCGGAGATGATTTTGATTTTTCCTCCGGTACTTTATCGATATCCAAAACCATGCAGCGTGTGCGGATAAGCGGGAATGGTTCTAAGAAGACAGAGGTGAGGATTCTTGAACCGAAGACCGGCTGTTCGGTTCGACAGATTCCGATTCCTGAGAATTTAAAAAAACTGCTCTGTTCTGAATGTAAAGAGGGAACATTTCTTTTGTCAGGAGACAAGGTTCAATTCGTGGAGCCGCGGACACTACAGAATAGATTCAGACGGATACTTCTGAAAGCAGGTATCGATAAGGCAAATTTTCATGCCACACGACACACCTATGCAACGAGGTGTATTGAGCAGGGAGTTGATATCAAGTGTCTTTCGGAGATGCTTGGTCATGCCAGTGTGTCAATCACACTTAATAGATATGTACACCCCAGTATGGAATTGAAGGCAGAGAATTTGGGTCGGCTTACAGGCAGGTTCCCTATCGAGGTTGAGTAATATAGAATAATCATTTAGATGAATATACCTCCAACAGTTATGTGAAACTGTTGGAGTTTTTTTTGATTAACACAATTTTTTTACTTACTACGATGTAAATCTCAATCTTAGAGAAGCTGAATAATAACGATATGTTCTTTGTCGGTACCGCCTATTTTGTTTAGGGTCTGTGCAAGTGACCCTGCGGTATTGCATGAGCTGAATATGGTCATAGTTTTGGTCTATAGAATAATTAATATGCTGAAAACAAGGCTAAAGCAAAGCTATTCGTGGAATAAAACATTCTACGAAAATTTTGTGAAATATTTTGTGAAAGATATAGTTTGATGATTCAGGAAACTGAGTAACGAAGTGTCGTGTTAGGCGCATGGAGGGATGCAGTGGACATAGTGAAACAGAGAGGGTGACTGAATGAAGTCATCATGGCGAAGCTATGGGAAATATATGCTAGAGTCTTAGATATTCATTTGCATTTCAGGCACTGGGATATATGAGGTGGAAATATGATGGTGAGACATGGGATAAAGTACTTGATGAATACGATAATCAGTTAGACAGGAATGTCTATGCAAAGCTGTGGAACGAACTTTCGGATAGGGACAGAGAGTTTCTGGTAATCATGTCAGAAGGCATAGAAGATGTATCTATGATTAGAGAAAAACTAAATATCAAATCAAATCAGATGGCTGTTTGCCGACGAAGGCTGATGGATAAGGGACTAATCAGAGAAAATGGTCATGGAAAAGTCAGATATTGTCTGCCAAGATTTGCTGAGATAATAAAAAAGTGGCAGCTGTTTGAATGAGGGCTGTGTAAAAATCACTATGATTTTTATTGAATATTTGTTTGACGATAATGCGTGATAATGGTAGTATATTAATTGAAAAGAAGTGCTACCGGTAGACGGTTAGCCCAAGAATATAGTTAGTTTAAAAATAACTGCTTTAAGTTTCTCAGGCCTGGGCGGTTATTTTTGTGTCTTGGAATCACACTTTCCATGCATGTAACCAAGACTATAAAAAGTCGCACATAGTGCAAGCACTGAGATAAGGCTCTTGATGTAAGATAAGTGATTATCTTGCGGTTGAGAGCTTTTTGATTGCAGTTTTTTATAATACATTGCGGGTGTAATAAGGTAATGAATGTACGGATTTCTTAAGTGGTTCTTGGTACTCTTAACTTAAGATATGTGATGGCCTTATGCTGGGAACTTTTTAAGAAAAATGTCATGGTACACGGTACCTGCGTGTTATTACGCAATATTCCATGCTATAAGGGCAGTGAATACTCTGGATAGTTTTGATAGCAGTAAACATAGTGGAGTGATTGCTCACTTTAATCAATTTCATGTTAAGACGGAAGAGTTTCCGAGTGATATTTCCAAGAAAATCGCAAATGCGATGAACGTGAGACAACTTTCAGAGTATGATGATTTTTATGTTGCTTCGAAGAAAGTGGCAGAAGAACAGGTACGAGTTGCAGAAGAAATATTGGGCTTGGTTGAAGAATACCTGAATAAGAAAACGTGATTAGTTTAAAATAAATACATGGATAAAGCTCCTGATATAAGCTGTTTGGCTATCTTATATCTGGTGCTTTTTATGATGTGATTTGTAAGGGATTCTTAAGGGTGACAGGCACCTGATTTCCTGGAATTAGCACGGATGAGAGTGATGATCCAGAAAATGAGTATAAGAGGAACGTTGCTGGGAGAGGGGAGTAGAGGGATACATACTTGGATTGTTCATAGACAGTCAGTGAATCGGGGAATAAAGTAGGATGTCAATTTATTTTGTAAGGAATATATGAAAAAAGGAATTATTATAGGAAATGGCTTTTCGTCTCAAATAATATCAGGATTAAGACAGGATAGGCTTCTCAGAAGGGTTAATCAGGAAATTCCTGAAGATATGCAATTTATAGAGAGTTATTTTGATTCCTTTCGAGTGAATCCGGCTCATTTTGAAACAAAGGATTATAGAGTTTTAGAATATGATGATGCGTTTATAGATGAAGAGGATATTAGTTATGGAACATGGTGGGTGGAAAGCGAACATATAAACAGTCAGATTCATGATTCAATATTCAATTCTTTGAACAGGTTAGGAATGATTGGTGATGAGGAGAAAATAATTGAAGATTATTTCGTGCAAACCGGGTTGTATGAGGAAATTTTTAATAGCCATATTTCTAACATCGAGTCGCCAATTAAAATAATTAACTTAATAAATGATTGTTCAAATATTGATAAATATAAATATGTTGATTCATACATAAGGATTTATGATGTACTTGTAAATGCATTATATAATGATGGCGATATTCATATCAAGAAATCAGGGCGCTTGCTTCATAAGGAAAAAATCAATATTAACAAAGCAAAAGAATTCTTTAGTGAATATGAGCGAATCTTTACAACAAACTATGATTTGATATTGGATGATATGAATCTACACAACTTGTATCACCTTCATGGTGCATTCAACATACTAAAGGATTCGAGGAAGTGGAGAAAAAGCAACTATTTGGATAACAGTAGTTCGTATTTAATTATTTTAGCAGCGAGTGCCACGGATAAGAAATGGTATGCAAGTGGAAATAATCATAAGTCGGAGATTGATAGGTATTTTAAACTTTTATCTAACGATGAGATAGAAGAGATTCATCTTTTTGGATTTAGTGGTTTGAATGATCAGCATATAATGAGAGCTGTAAGCAATAATAAGAATATTCAGAAAATAGTTTATTTTGGAAACCCTCAACAATTGTTCTATGAGCGTACTGAAACTAAGTTGACGTATTTAATGGCAGGTGATCATCAGAGAGTAGAGTATAGGTCATGGGATGATGTTTGGAAAAAGATTAGGTGATAAATGATATCATTATAAGATTATTGATTGAGCAAAATATAAAATTTCTGAATAACTCAAGAACTGATTGAGATTAGCAACGAGATTATAGATTATAGTGGTGTGTATGATATGCTAAGGGATAGAGGTGAAGGCACTTAGAAAAGAAAAAGCGTCAGTAGCTACACCATAGCATAAATTATGAGAAGCTTGTGGCAAAGCTAAAGGGAGAATAGGTAGTCATATAGTAGAGCAAGAATTTGTTCATAGATTTACACACTCATACAACAGCATCTGACGGGCAGTACACTCCGACACAGCTTGTGGATATGGCGAGTGAGTTGGGAATAGAGAGTCTGTCGATTAAAATGGAGAGGAAGAAATGAGAATAATAGGAGTTATTCCAGCTAGATATAATTCAACAAGGTTGCCGGGGAACCCAATTATTGATATATGCGGAAAACCTATGCTTTGGTGGGTATATAGTGCGGTAAAAAGAGTTGGGGTATTTGCAGATGTTTTTTGTGCAATAGATGATATTAGGATTGAGAATATATGTAAGGAGCTAGGATTGAAATATGTAATGACAAATAATAATCATCCGTAAGGGTGACAGGCACCAATGTCTCCTTGATTTTGCTGCTGTCAGCAGCTCATCAAAGCTCGTGAATGCAAATCGCCTCCAGATTCATGCATTGGCATATAACTTATTCAATTGGTTCAAACGGCTTGTACTCCCAATGAAATTCAGAAAACTTCAGGCAGATACAATCCGTATGAAGCTGATCAAAATAGCTGCAAAAGTAGTTCGATCAGCAAGATACATGGTATTCAAACTCTGTAGCAGTTGTCCATATCAGGAAGAGTTCATTGAGACACTTTCAAACATCAGGCAACTTCAAGTTGAGTTGGAATAGCAACTTAGTGGAACTTTGACAGCTTAAAAGGATCTCTTTCCAACGATTACGGGATTTTTGCGCCCTTTTTTCGGTAGATAACTGTTGATTCTTTTAAGGTTGTTTTTAAAATTATCCACAGAGGCTAAATTGAGTGAACTTATACCTCCGTGAATAATTCAGGTTAAAGTATGTAAATAATAAAAAGAGCCAAAAAATCCAGGGAGGAAATTATAATGAATAAATATGGACAAGATATTATTTTACGTAGCGGATGGAATTTTCATAATGATATAGCAATACCTCTTGAAGGGGAAGCGAGAAAAGTATATTGCGAAAGTGATAGACCAATTGGCAAGATATATGATGCGGATGGAATAGAATCGGGAGGCTATTTTGCAGAAGTAATGATTTTAATACTCCGCAAAGTGACTGAATATTCAAATAACATGGCAGAAATCAATCAATTTATTGAAGATATTGCACCTTTTATACAGAAAAAGGGGAATGAGATTCCTCATGAAGTAGCACAAGGTATTTATAATAAATTTAAAGAGTTGATGAAACCATAAACATTGAAAGAGAATGATAGTAAAGTTGTCATTTTGGGTTTGTGTGAGTAAAGCATGAGATGAGAGGATAATTATTGAAGAATAAGATTTATATGCTTCTGTTCTGATTGCATTTTTTGTAGATTCGTGGTTGGGGTGATAAGGCAAGGAAGTCGCCAGATTTGCTCCCGATTATGATGAAGAACAGGTTATAAAGGCTGTGTTGGATTCAGTAGAGGCTTGAGTGTATATTACTGTCAATGCTGCATGGAAATAAAACAAACATAAGAACAAAGGCTCCAGAAATAAGATATATGATTATCTTATTTCTGAGAGCTATTTTTAGTTGAAATAAGTAAGGAATTCTTAAGGGTGACAGGCACCAATGTCTCGCTACAACGGATTATCAGAGAGTGCTGCTGAGATTGCTACACAGTATTATCGCAAGGTATATGTTGAAAAACATATTACTTCGAGCAACTACTACAAAGGTGCTGAAGAGGCACTTATGGCGTAAGGGTGACAGGCACCAATGTGGAATACAGGTAATTTGTAACGAAGCCGCCAGATTTGCACCTGATTATGATGAAGAGAAGGTTATATAGGTTATGTTGGATTCGGTAGTGGCCTGAAAGTATATTACTATAAAGGTTACATGGAATTAAAATAAAACAAACATAAGAGCAAAAGGCTCCGGAAATAAGATATGTGATTGTCTTATTTCTGAGGGCTTTTTTAGTTGGTATAAGTAAGGAATTCTTAAGAGTGACAGGCACCAACGTTTAGAAATAGCGAAGTGAAATGGTGACTAAATGAAGTCATCATGGCGAAGCTATTGGATAGTTTGAAGTAGATTAACTATTATGTAGGGAGATTTGATGGATTGCAATTTAATTATGGATGGAATATAAGAGATTACGGATATAGGATATGTGATTGTCTTATATATTTAGGAGCGTTTTAGATAGGAATTATTTAGAAATTCTTAATAATGGTATAAATGTGACAGGCTCAACATGCTATGGGCAGCAGTATATGATTAGTCCAGTAGAGGGTTGGATGCGTAAAGAAGTTGCACGTTCGGAATTCTGTGAGTGGCAGAGGGGGAATCCACTATCTACCAGAACTAATGTGGGAAACAAAGGATTAAGTATGCTTGATAAGAAATATATAAAGAAAAAAACTGAAAACGCAGGATCGGTTACTCAAGAATTTAATGAGCAACATAAAAAACTAGTAGAAGAAGGAGATGTGGAACGTATAGATGAAAACATCCCGAAATCAGAGTACGAAAAGAAAACAAAACGTTGGTTTGGAGAAAAGAATACAAAGCTTTAAGTTTGTTTAGATTTGAGATTCAAAGTGAGTGACGAGTGAGTAATTGCAATTGCTACCAACTATTTCATAGAAGAACGTATTAGAACTGCTTTGATGGGTAAGTAATGAAAACATAATAGTCATAGTCAAGAATATGATTGTGCTTTAGCGTTTGATTTCATGTAACTTGGGCTTTGTAGAATAAATAATCTGCGATTGGTCCACCACCTTTTATAATAGCTTTCACGGTTTAAAAATATGAATAAACAAATTAATGTAACAAGATCTTCAATGCCTCCATATGAGGAATACATAGAAGCTATAAAGCCATTGTGGAAGAGCCGTTGGCTTACAAATATGGGAATATATCATCAAGAACTTGAAATGAAATTAGAGCAATATCTTGAAGTTCCTAAGATTTCTTTGACCGTCAATGGTCACATGGCTCTTGAACTTGCAATACAGGCATTTGACTTTCCAGAAGGTAGTGAAGTGATAACCACTCCATTTACATTTGTTTCGACCACGCATGCTATTGTACGTAACCGTTTGCAACCGGTCTTTTGCGATGTGAAAGAGTCGGATGGCACGATTGATGAAACTAAAATTGAAGATCTCATAACACCTAAAACAGTTGCAATAGTGCCTGTACATGTGTATGGAAATCTCTGTAACGTTGATGAGATACAGAAGATTGCTGATAAGTATAATCTTAAAGTCATTTATGATGCGGCACACGCCTTTGGGGTTAAACGTGAAGGTGTGGGAATAGGCAATTATGGCGATGCTTCCATCTACAGTTTTCATGCAACAAAAGTGTTCAATACAATCGAAGGCGGTGCAGTGGTATGCAAAGATAAAAAGATGTACGAAAGGATGCACGACCTTAAGGATTTTGGAATTCGAAATGAAGAGGTTACAGCATCTGTAGGTGCAAATGGAAAAATGAGTGAGTTTTCCGCAATTATGGGGTTATGCAATTTAAAGCATTTAGATAATGCTCTAAATGCCAGAAAAAAAGCGTTTGAAAGATATGTCGATGGGTTGAAAGATGTTAAAGGAATCAGAATTCCGACACCAGACATTACTACTAATAGAAATTATGCCTATTTCCCAATCTTTGTTGAAGAAGGGTATGGTATTGGTAGAGATGAACTCCATAAGAAATTAGCGAGTAACAATATCTATTCAAGAAAATATTTTTATCCACTGACAGCCGATCAGGCATGTTTTAAGAATAGATATAAAAATGCTGATCTTAAAATTGCAAGAAAGCTTGCAAGTCAGGTTATGGTATTACCGTTGTATGAAGAAATAAAGCTGGAACAAGTGGATGAGATCATAGCTATTATTAGAAACTGACAGAGATTTGTTCAACAAAACATACTCACAATAGGAGCAATCAAAAAGATGAAATTATTATTGTACGGTGCAGGTGGTTTAGCAAAGGAAATATATGATATTGTGAATAGATGTTATCCAGACAGATATGAGAAGATATACTTTATCGATGATTTCGTTGAAGAGGCGCAGTTTTATTTGAGTGAAACAATACATTTTGATTCTATTAAATGCAGATTTGAAAACCTGAACGATGTGGAAGGTGTGGTTGCAGTAGGAGAGCCAGCGTATCGGGATATGTTAAGTAAGAGATTTGACAAAATGGGGATAAAGCTTGCAACTATTATTGATAAGACAGCATTAGTATCTCCAACAGCCAGAATTGCAGAGGGAACAATAGTGTGTGAATTCTCTACAATTCACGCTGATGTTGAACTAGGACGTAGTGTATTGATACAGCCTTATGCTGACGTAGGTCATGATATTAAAGTTGGAAATTATTCTGTACTATCATCAAATTGCGCCCCTGGAGGAGAAAGTGTATTTGGAGAAAGAGTATATGTTGGAATGAACGCTACTACGAAAGAAAAAATAAAAGTTGGTGATAATTCAATTATTGCTATGGGATCTTCTGTTTTTAGGGATGTGGATGCGGAATCTGTAGTTGTGGGAAATCCTGCAAGAGTAACTAAAGGTAATTTACAACATCGTGTATTTGAATAGGTGTCGAAGATGCATAATAAAGTATTTTCATTGGATGCAGTTGAATTGCTAAAATATCAGCCAAACAGGTATCCATTTTTACTAATAGATAGGATTACTGAGGTTTTACCAGGGAAATATGCAAAAGGTTATAAAAATATAACCAATAATGAATGGTATATTCCTGTTCATTTTCCGGGGGATCCTAATATGCCGGGATGCCTTCAGGTAGAAGCAATGGCGCAAATACTTACAGTGGCTATTTTGACCACTGATGGTATGGAAGGAAAGATTGTTCATGGCTATAAACACTCAGGAACATTTCATCGGGAAGTAAAACCGGGAGATCGCCTTGAAATGTGTGCAGAAATACTATCCTTTAGACGTGGATTATGCAAAGGGAAAGTAAAAGGTTATATAGATGGACAGATCACGTGTGAATTGGAATCAACAATTATTATTCCTGATATATTCAATAAGTTCAAACCTAAAGTTGAATAGTACTAGGAGGTATGATTATGTTGATGCTTGAAAATAAGATAGCCCTTGTCACGGGTGCAAGCAGAGGAATTGGTTATGAAGTATGTAAAAGATTGGCGGAAGAAGGCGCTTGTGTATATGCAGGTGTAAGAAATTTAGAAAAATTTCATTGTGATTCGAGTAAATTTGCAGGACGTATAATTCCAGTTTTCTTTGATGTATGTGATCAGAAAAGTATTAAAGCCTGCATAAAACAGATTAAAGATGATGCAGGTAAATTAGATATTCTTGTAAACAATGCAGGTATTACCATTCTTGAAAGGCTTGAGATGGTATCAGATACATCCATTGATCAGATTTATAATACCAATGTATTTGGATTGATAGATACAACAAAAATTGCAGTTAGATTATTAAAAAAATCAAATACTCCATGCATTGTTAATATATCATCAATTATGGCAAAGGAAAGTGACATCGGACAGACAGTATATGCTGGAACAAAAGCTGCTGTAGAGAGTATGACAAGAACATGGACAAAGGAGTATTCATCTGAAGGGATTCGAGTAAATGCAGTGGCACCGGGTAATGTCAACACAGACATGTTCAACATCATTAGTGAGGAAGGACGGAAAGCAGAGATTTCAAAAATTGGGTTGGGTCGTGTGGCTGAACCTGAAGAGATAGCAAATGTTGTTTTATTTCTTGCCTCTGATTTGTCGAGTTATGTGACTGGCGAGGTTATCGGTGTAAATGGAGGATTAGTTCTTTAGTGGGTGATTAGATGGATAGACTATTGAGAAATAAAGTTGCATTGGTAACTGGATGTGATACAGGAATAGGTAAAAGCATTTGCAAATTGTTTGTAGAACAGGGTGCAACCGTTTATGCAAATATTCTTAACCAAGATTCAGCATTGATTTTAAAAGATGAATGTAAAGACTTAGAGGGTAATATATTACCTGTAGTTTATGACATTACCGATAAGACACTTATTATTGATAATATTAAAACTATAAAAAATAATCAGAGAGGCAGACTAGATATATTGGTCAATAATGCGGGGGTGAAATGGGATGGCGTTATTGAAATGGTTGATGATTCAAAAATCGATAAGATGTTTGCTGTAAATGTAATAGGGACAATACATATGGTTCAGGGAGCATTGAGATTGATGAAACGTAATCCGTCAGGTGCATCCATTATTAATATATCTTCGCTTGTTGGATTAAGAGGAAATGTTGGTCAATCGGTTTACGGAGCAACAAAGGGTGCTGTTGCAAGTCTGACGAAGAGTTGGGCAAAGGAGTTCGCACCTCAGCATATAAGGGTGAATGCAGTAGCTCCTGGTAGTATAGATACTGGGATGTTCTATGAAATGAGTACCGATAAAATTCAGGAAAGCATTGATGCCATTGGATTAAAAAGACTTGGAACACCTGAAGAAGTGGCAAAGGTAATATTGTTTTTGGCATCGGATTTATCAAGTTATGTTACCGGAGAAATAATTGGAGTAGATGGTGGACTGTTTATGTAAGTGATGAAAAACGGAGTTTAGAAGGAAATATATGAGTGCAAGTAAGTATAAGGATTTGGATATCCATGAAATAAAAAAATATCTTCCTAATAGGTATCCTTTTTTGCTCATAGATAGAGTTACAGAAGTTATACCTAGAGTTAGTGCAAAGGGATATAAGAATGTGACGGTAAATGAAGAATATTTTCAAGGACATTTTCCTAATAGTCCATTAATGCCAGGAATGATTCAAATGGAATCACTATTCCAGATGCTAAGCTTAACAGTACTAACTATAGAAGGAAACAGCGGGAAATCTGTTCGAGGGAAAGAGGCTAATAGAATACGTCTCATGGACAGGGTTTTACCTGGCTCCAAGTTAGAGATAGAAACTGAGCTTATCAAGTGGAATGGTATTGAAGGAATTGGTACGGCAAAAGGAATTGTAAACGGTAAAGAGGTATGTAGTGCGGAATTTAGTTTCTTACTTTCAGATTAAGGATGGTGCAAGCATGTTAGCAGATAATATAGTTGTGCAGGAATACCATAGACACAGGTATCCATATATTCTGATTGATTCTTTTGATTTTATAGAACCTGGAAAGTCTGCACACGGTTATAAATTTTTTTCCGAGAACGAATGGTTATTTCATTGTAATTGTAATGAAAACCAGCCTTATCCTTTTACGATGTTGATTGAAGTACTGACAGAAGCTTTTTTAATGCCAATACTTATGCTCGATGATAACAAGGGAAAAATTACCAATTTTATTTCAGCTGATGATTGTCATGTATATTCAGATGTATATCCTGGCTGTAGGATGGATATTGAAGTAGAGGTTAAATCGTGGAAGAGAGGAATAGCATCAGGTTATGCTAAGGGAACAATCGATGGTCATATTGTTTGTGATGCAAAACTAAAATTTGTTATTCCTGATATAATGAATCGTTTTAAACCTAAATTAATTGGAGATGTAAGTTGAGCAATGGAGAGAGTTGCTGACTGTGTAATAAGAAAAATAAATGAAGCGGGATGCAATCATGTGTTCTTAATAAGTGGACGAGGGATATTGTATCTTACAGATGCGGTTGCTAAGAATAATAATATAACGCCGATTCACACATACCATGAGCAAGGTGCCGCCTATGCAGCAATGGCATATTCAAGTGCCAGTGGTGGAGTTTCTGCTTGTCTTATATCTACTGGGTGCGCAGCTACAAATGCAGTTACTGCATGTTTGTGTGCATATCAAGACAATTTGCCGCTTGTTTTTATTTCAGGGAATAACCCTCTTAAAGAAAACACTAGACATACCGGTGAACGTATTAGAACTTATGGATCGCAAGAAGCGGATATTATCAGTGTTGTAGAGTCTATTACTAAATATGCTGTCATGTTAGAAGATTCTGACTCGGCAGTATACGAAATAGAGAAGGCAATTTTTATCGCGCAGGATGGTCGTAAGGGTCCGGTATGGATAGATATTCCCCTCGATGTTCAAAATATGAAGATTGATGAGTCTAAAGTCAAACATTTTGTTCATGATAAAGAGTACAATTTATCTACGGAAGAATCGGTCAGAAATGTTGTCGATGGATTAAATAACGCAAATCGTCCCATCCTGCTTATTGGAGGTGGAGCTCGAGATGCATTTATCGAGATACAAAGGCTTGTTGAGGGGTTTAAGATACCTTTAGTATTTTCACCTGCAGCGGCTGATATTTATGGTTCTTCACATGAATTATCAATTGGGGCGATTGGTAGTATTGGAGGCACACGTGCGGGAAACTTTGCCATTCAGAATAGTGATTACGTACTAGCTGTTGGAACAAAACTTTGTTCACAACTGACAGGGGTAAAGGATAACTTTGCAAGAGATGCGAAAATTGTCGTTGTTGACATAGATGAAAACGAACACAGAAAAATCGGAGTACATATTGAACATGTGATTATATCTGATGCAGTTCACTTTTTAAGACAACTTCTTCAGGAGAATCTAGTAGTGCACAACAAGAGCTGGATTGATAAATGTGTTCATTGGAAATCGGTATTTTCAATTGAAAATGAAGCTTTCATAAATGAATTGAAAGAAAAAAATCAGATTGACTTGTATTCATTGATGAATGAATTATCTCCAGTTCTTCCAAATGATGCGACCATTATCACTGATGCCGGTTTTGAGGAATTAATAGTACCTTCCTCGATAAAATATTCCAATGGACAAAGATGTTTATTTCCCGCCACTCAAGGAGCAATGGGTTATGCGATTCCAGCGATAATTGGAGCATACGAAGCTGGAAGAAAGAATATTATATGTATTGTCGGTGATGGTTCTGTCATGATGAATATTCAGGAACTTCAAATGATATCAGCTCTGAATATTCCGATGAGAATTTTTGTGATAAATAATGATATGTATGCAGTAATCAGAAGACGCCAAAAGGATTTATTTAGAACGAGAACGATAGGCAATGATCCTAGCGATGGAGTACCAGCTCCAAATTTTGAGAGTATTGCCAGATGCTTTGGGTTTGACTTTGCGAAAATTAACAATCGAACTGAGCTGATTCCATTACTTTCGAAATTGAAAAATAATAATGATGACAAGAAAGAGTTGATTGAGGTTATGTGCGTTTCTGATCAGAAATATTTTCATGAATCATATGCAATTAACGAAAAAAGGAAATTGGTTCATCGCCCGATAGAGGATTTGTCACCATTTCTTCCCAGAAAGATGATTAAAGATGAGATGGTGATTCCTATGATGGAGGAATGAAAATGGCAGAATGTAGATTACGAGATGGTACTTTAATATCAGATTATGGAAAGCCATATATAGTTTCAGAAGTCAACAGCAGCCATAATGGAAATATGGAAATCGCCAAGCAAATGATTGATGCTTCTGTCGAAATCGGATGTGATTGTGTGAAATTTCAATCATGGTCAGTGGATTCTCTATACTCAAAAACATATTACGATGCTAATCCTATTGCAAAACGATTTGTAAAGAAGTTTTCAATGAGCACTGACCAGCTTAAGGAATTGGCACTTTATTGTAGAAATAAGGGTATATCATTTTCATCGACGCCTTATTCGGAAGAGGAAGTGGATTTCTTAGTTGAAGAATGTGATGTGCCATTTATTAAAATTGCATCAATGGAGCTTAACAATCCTGTTTATTTGAAATACATTGGGAAAAAACAATTGCCAATTATTTTATCCACAGGTATGTCAACGACAAAAGAAATCTCAGATGCAGTGGAGGTATTACATTCAGCGGGAGTTGAGCAGATGGTGATTCTTCATTGTGTTTCAATTTATCCTACGATTCTTACGAATGTAAATCTTAATAATATTCTGGGTTTGAGGAAATTATTCCCTATGCATCCCATAGGCTTTTCAGATCACACTGAAGGTGATGAAGCAGCAGTTGCAGCAGTTGCTCTTGGTGCTTCTGTGATAGAAAAACATCTGACATTAGATAAAAGTAAAGTGGGAATGGATAATGGAATGGCAACTGAACCGGACGAATTTTCGACACTAGTAAAAAAATGTCATGATATTCAGATTGCATTGGGATCGAAAGAACGGATTCTGATTCAACAAGAGTTGGATCAAAGGAAAAACATGAGACGTAGTATAACTGCGGCAAGAGATATTGTTTGCGGAGAAAGAATTTCAGAAGACAACATTTGTGCAAAGCGTCCAGGAACAGGAATAGAACCAAACAAAATGGTAAAGATACTAGGTAAAAAGGTTATAAGAGATATCCCTAAAGATACATTGATTTTTTGGGAAGACATAGAATAATCAAATGGAGGTATAAAAATGTCGAATCTTGAGAGGTACACTAAGGTATTTGTTGAAACATTTGAGGTAAATGAGGATGTAGCAAGAAACTTAAAATATCAGGATATTGCAGCATGGGATTCCGTTGGTCATATGGGACTGATTTCAGCTCTTGAGGATGAGTTTGATATCATGATGGATACCGATGACATAATTGATTTCAATTCGTTTGAAAAGGGAAAAGAAATATTGGCTAAGCAGGAGTATGGGGTTAAGTTTTGATGTCAAAAATATGGAATCTTAATCAATTCAAGGATAATACAGCATTAATCGATGAATATGGCAGAAGTGTGACATATGAGAAACTTGATTCTGAAGCAACAGCTTTGGCTGATACAATCGGTCACCGTTGCCTTGTATTTTCTCTATGTCGTAACGAGATTGGTTCAGTCATCGGTTACACAGGCTTTTTAAATAATGGGATTGTGACATGTCAGTTGAGCAGTAATATGGAACGAGGACTGCTTAATAATCTTTTGAAGACTTATTACCCGGAATACATCTGGACTCCTCAGGATATGACAGACGAGTTTTGCGGTATGAAGACTATTTACAGATCGTTTGGGTATGCACTTTTGGAGACAGGCTATGAAAAGGAATATCCTTTGTATGACGAGCTTGCTCTCTTGATCACAACCTCAGGATCCACCGGAAGTCCTAAATTAGTACGGCAATCTTATACAAATCTACTGAATAATGCGAGTTCAATTTCTGAGTACTTGAAGCTTGATTCTACAGAACGTCCCATCACAACACTTCCAATGAACTATGTATATGGTCTCAGCATTATTAACTCGCATTTTCTTGTAGGAGCCACGCTGCTATTAACTGAAAAGGGGCTTATGCAGAAAGAATTTTGGGATTTTTTTAAGGCTGCAGAGGCTACATCTTTTGGCGGCGTGCCATATACTTATGAGATGCTTGATAAACTCCGCTTTTATAGAATGAATCTCCCGAGTCTTCGAACAATGACCCAGGCTGGAGGTAAAATCACACCGGAGCTTCATGAGAAATTTGCAGCTTATGCGGCAGAGCATGGTAAGAATTTTGTGGTTATGTATGGTGCTGCTGAAGCCACAAGCCGAATGGGATATCTTCCACCGGAAAAGGCGGTAGAGAAAAAAGGTTCCATGGGTATTCCTATTCCCGGTGGAAAGTTCATGCTAGTAGATGCTGAGGGAACTGCAATCACAGAGCCACTTACAACAGGAGAGCTTGTTTACGAAGGTAAGAATGTCACACTCGGATATGCAGAGTGTGGAGACGATCTTATTAAAGGTGATGAGCGCAATGGCAGATTTGAGACAGGGGATATGGCCCAGTTTGATGCAGATGGTTACTACTATATTGTTGGTCGGAAGAAGAGATTCTTAAAGATATATGGTAACCGTGTAAATCTGGATGAGATTGACAGACTTATTAAAGGTGAATATGAAGTAGAAGTCGCAAGTAGCGGTATTGACGATCACATGTACATATTTGTTACTGATGCAAAGTATTCAGATCAGATTCGTAGCTTTGTGACAGAGAAGACAAAACTCAATCCCGTAGCATTTAAGGTGATAGTAATAGATGAGATTCCTAAGAATGAATCGGGAAAGACTCTTTATAAGGAACTTACGAAATATTATGAGTAAACCACAACTTTTCTGCTTTACACATGCAGGAGGAGCATCAGTATTCTTTGATGAAATTGAAAAAGATTTGGAAGGGATAGAATGTATCAAGCTTGAATATGCCGGACACGGAAGTCGTCATAAAGAGGAGTATTATTCTGATTTTGATGCGCTTGCAGATGATATTTATGAAATATTCAAATGCAGCTACAAAGGCGGGGACTATGGACTATTTGGATATAGCATGGGAAGTATCTCACTTGTAGAAGTCCTGAGAAGGATAAAAGATTCCGGAATGCAATTACCATCAAATCTTTTCCTGGCAGCGCATGAGCCTTATACGAAGTCTGAACTGCTTGGTTATACTGCCGATGAATTAGATGAGTGGGTAAAGGAAAGAACAGTTAGATTTGGTGCAGTGCCTGAAAAGCTTTTAAATAATAAAGTATTTTGGAGAACGTATCTTCCACTGTACCGAGCAGATTACACAATTATTGGTAAGTATGAATTTGAGAAACTGGATATAAATATGAATATCCCGGCAATAGTTTTTTATTCAGAAACTGATACTCCTTATAGTGATATGAAAGAGTGGGAGAAGTTCTTTCCGTGTGAATATTATCAATATCAAGGGACACATTTCTTTATTCAAGATCATCACGAAGAAATGGCAAAAGTTATCAGAAGTAAGATGGGTGTATTGAAATGACATTTGATGATTTTATCGAAATATCTCCATTCTCTTTGAATGAATCTGAAAAAGAAAAGATGCTCACTGAAAGACTGGTGGATCTTACTAGGGTACATCAGGAAAAATGTCCTGAGTATAACCGTATTCTTCAAGCAATTGATTTTGATGTGAATAGCATTAAGAGCTATAGGGAGCTGCCATTCCTGCCGGTTAGGCTATTTAAGGAATTAGAGCTTAAATCAATAGAACAGGATGAAGTGATAAAAACCATGACATCATCAGGAACTACCGGGCAGTCTGTGAGTAAGATTTATCTTGATAAAACTACAGCAACTAATCAGCAGAAGGCCATGGTTAAGATAGTATCTGAGTTTACCGGTTCAAGCCGTATGCCAATGGTCATCATTGATTGTCCAAGTGTTGTCAAAAATCGTTCAATGTTTTCAGCGAGGGGAGCAGGTATTCTTGGCTTTTCATTATTTGGGGCGAAAAAGATGTATGCCCTTGATGATGATATGAAATTGGATATTGAGGGACTTAAGTATTTTCTGGAGAAGTATGGAGACCAGAAAATACTTTTTTTTGGATTTACATTCATGATTTGGCAGCATTTCTATAAGGAACTGTTGAGATTAAAGAATGAAGGAATTAGCTTTGACCTTTCAAATGGCATTTTAATTCATGGAGGCGGGTGGAAAAAGCTGGTTTCAGAAGCCGTAAGTCATGAAGAGTTTCATAAAAGACTAAATGACGTTTGTGGCTTGGATAGTATCCACGATTATTATGGCATGGTGGAGCAGACGGGATGCATTTATATGGAATGCGAGTGTGGACATTTACATGCAAGCATTTTTTCAGATGTTATTGTACGTCGTTCATTGGATTTTTCAGAAGCTGATATTGGAGAAAAAGGTATCGTTCAAGTCTTGAGTACAATCCCAGAATCATATCCAGGTCATAGTCTGTTAACAGAAGATGAAGGTGTAGTCGAAGGTATAGATGACTGTCCCTGTGGTCGGAAGGGCAAATACTTTAGGGTGAAAGGAAGACTGAAAAATGCAGAAATAAGGGGGTGCAGCGATACCTATGCTACAAATTACAGATAAAGTTACATTCCTTGTTGGCACTGAGGAAACTATAGATCAAATGAGTGCTTTACCTGCGTTAAAACCTTTTGATGATAGCGTGCTGGATTTTTTGAATGATGTCTCAAGAACCATTATGAAAAACTCAAAATCGAAAGCATATTCTGATGTTGTGACATTTGGGTTTTGGTTACGTAAAAGCTCCACACTTAGATTGAAGAAATTTCATGAAAAACTTGACGGTAACATACATTTAGGTCGAGGTGTTGTTTTTCATATAGCACCGTCAAATGTTCCGGTAAATTTTGCTTATAGCCTTGTGACGGGGTTGCTGACAGGGAATAGTAATATTGTCCGTGTACCTAGTAAGGAATTTGAGCAGATTGATATTATTACTGAGGCATTTAATAAAGTTTTAAAAGTGAAACCAGAGATAAAGCCCTATATAGCTTTAGTTAGGTACGGGAGAGACAAGGGAGTTAATGATGCATTTTCTGCAATGGCTGATACACGTATCATCTGGGGAGGAGATGCAACGATAGAAGAAATAAGAAAATCTTCTTTACCTCCAAGAAGTACAGAAATTACCTTTGCCGATCGTTACTCATTAGCTGTGATTGATTCTGATGAGTATATGGATGTAAAGGATAAAGTGGCAGTCGCATTGGATTTTTATAACGATACCTATTTTACGGATCAAAATGCATGTACGAGTCCAAGAATAGTAGTTTGGATTGGTAGCAAGAAGGGTGAAGCTAAAAAACTATTTTGGAACGAATTGCATAAAGTAGTGGAGAAAAAATATCCATTCCAGTCTATACAAGGAGTAAATAAGTTAACCAGTTCATATTTGGTAGCTGTTAATGAGAAGGGTACAAAAATAATAAATCATAGCGATAATCTTATAGTTCGTATACAGGTGACGCATCTAACAGAGCAGCTTATGTCTTTGAAAGATAACTGTGGATATTTCTTTGAATATGATTGCGATGATGTATCGGAACTTAAACCACTTTGTGACGATAAGAGGTGTCAGACAATCGCTTTTCTAGGGGATACTGAATGGATTAAACCGTTATTAATATCCGGAGTCAGAGGTGTTGATCGAGTAGTCTCAATTGGTAAAACTTTGGATTTCGATTTGATTTGGGATGGCTATGATTTAACCAGCCAGTTGACGAGAGTGATAACTATATGAGGAAGATAAGGTACATGCCAGGTAACCGCAAGGTGGCCATTGTAGGCGCTGGATATGTGGGTTCATCAATTGCATATGCATTAACACTGCGGGATGTTGCCAGAGAAATAGTTCTTATTGATATCAATAAGGATAAAACGGATGGTGAAGCAAAGGATATCCGACATGGACTGCCTTCAATGGGAACAGCTGATTTATATGCTGGAGAATATTCTGATTGTGAAAATTGTGATCTAATTATAATAACTGCGGGTCGAGGAAGAATACCCGGTGAATCAAGACACGATCTTATAAAAGAGAATATTAAGATCATGAGAGAGGTTATTGATGAGATAAGGAAGTATTACACAAGAGGTGTAATACTGATTATTTCTAACCCGGTTGATATATTGACATTCAAAGCTGCGGAATGGATGGGTCTTCCTAATGGCATGGTATTTGGATCTGGATGTATTCTTGACAGCAGTAGATTTGTAAGATCGATAGCGGATTATGTAGAACTCAGTACAGGCGTCATAACCGGATATGTTGTGGGAGAACACGGTGATGGACAGGTTCCCGTTTGGAGCCATGTAACAGTTGGCGGGATTCCAATTGATGAGTTTTGTGCTGAATCAAAAATAGCATGGAATGATGAAATAAAGAAAAAGATTGCACAGCATACTAAGAGCATGGGAGCTGAAATAATAAAGGAAAAAGGCAGAACGCATTATGGAATAGCAACTTGTATCTGCCAACTGGCGGATGCCATTGTCAACCAGAGACCTACTATTGCGACAGTTAGTTCTGTTCTTATGGGGGAACATGGCTGTAGAGATGTAGCATTATCTGTTCCTTCAGTGATCGGACCAGCTGGGGTTCAACAGAGAATAAGAGAAAAATGGGTACAAGAAGAATACAGAGGCTTTTTCGATGCAGTAACAGTTACGCGACAGCTTTTGGAGAAAGTGTAGATAAAGATTAAAAGCAAAAGATAAGATTAACTTAAGATCATTTATTCACTGTTTGTCGTTTTTTAATCATTTCAAAATAAAGGAGATAAAAATGATATTACCTTTTTTGGCCGGAGTTAAATATAAAGGGAAGATTTACTTTTCTATGAGAAATGGAAATGGGCTGTTTTCCTATAATCCGGCTATGAAAGAAACGGTTTTTCTTACTGTTTTTTCTAAAGAAAAAATATGCGATTTTCTTCACCTGCGGGCATTTCTTTATAAAAACGAAATGTGGCTTGTTCCTCTTGAGGGCGATTATATTTCCTGTGTGAATCTTGATTCACTTGAAATACAGTATTTTGAAGTTTTCAATCGCGATAGAAATAGTGGGAAGCATTTATTCTATTCAGTAGTATTGCAAGATGATTATGCGTTTTTTTTGCCTAATCAGACAGATACTATCATGAAGGTTAATCTAAATTCAAAGAAATGTGAAGCGCTATATACCGCTGATTATCTTAAGAGCGTATGGGCGATAGATGGCTTTGTACAAAATGATATCTTGAATGTTGTGCGTGGTGATGGGGATGTGGGATTAAAAATTAACATTTATAATGGGAATATTATATATGAGAATACTCAATCTAATGGACTTTCATTTCATTCTTGTATGCTTTTGGGAGATGAATGTTGGATGATTCCTCGCTCAGGAGATATTAGGCACGGAAGAATAATCAATAATGGAGATATAATTTTTGACGAAAAAAACATTCATACAGATGGAGGCGGTTACTATAGAGGAGCTCAGAATAATAACAAATTGATTTTCTTCCCCTGTGATAGTAATAAAAGATTTGTGGTTTTTGATACCAAATCAGATGATGTCATTTTTGCTGATGGATTATTGGAGAAATACAAACCGAATGGGATATGGTTTGAATGCAATATAATAGATGCTGATGAAGGATGTTGGGCTACAACTACGAATGGGGCTATAATTGACTTTACTGATTTGGATAATGTCAAAACATATGGTTCGGTTATTAATGATAATGCAACAGATCTAATCTTTTGGAACTATAAGAAATATGGGATGATTGATAGATTTCTTGAGAATAACATTGTGACCGAATCGAAAAGCATTATTAATCTTGATATGTTCATTGACAATATATAACCGATAAAAAGGCCTAGTGAGACGAGTGTATGGATGATAACGAATATTTGTTAACAATATGGTGTTTTGCTTATAATTTTGCTGATTATATCAGGGATACGTTTGAAGGTTTTTTAATACAGGAAACGAATTTCAAGTTTCGTGTTATTGTGTTTGACGATGCCTCTACTGATGGAACTTCTGATATCGTGCAGGAGTATGCTAATAAGTATCCAGAAATCTTTGTGCCTTATATTTCGAAAGAAAATACTTATTATCAATATGAAAAAAGGTTGGATATTCTTAATAGTTTGAGAATTGACTACCAAAGGGGAAAATATATTGCAGAGTGCGAAGGAGATGATTATTGGATAGATCCGTTAAAGTTACAGAAACAGGTAGATTATTTGGAATCAAATCCTGAGTGTTCCATGGTTGTCCATCCGGCATACTGGGTAGATGAATTGAATGAAACGAAACGAGTCCTTCCACAAGTTTCAGAGAGCAGATACCTGACAAAATGGGAGATTATTGCCGAGGAAGGTACAAGAATACAGACAGCTTCTTTTGTGTATAGAGCTGATGATGTGAGCATTGACATGGAATTTGGATTGTATACTTATGGGGAGTATCATCGTCGTTTGTATGAATTTGCAAAAGGCAGAGTTTATTGCATGAAAGAACCTATGTCTGTTTATAGAGCAAATCACAAAGGGTCATGGACTGAAACCTATTACAGGAATATATCTTTTAGAGCGAAAAATGAATTGTATATGCAGGCTTTTTTAGAAAAATATGATAAATATACGAATTTTAGGTATCATGAGCCTGTTCAAATGATGATAAATGATAATCTTCATGATGCTTGGTTACTCGATTCGAAGATATCTTTAGTAGAGTATGATCAATTGCTAAAAGAAAATACGGATATAGATGGTAAAAACATCAAAAAATATCAAAAAGAAAGAAGACGAATAGGAGAAATTGTTAGAGGTATATATAATTTTGAAGAAGAAAAGAAGATATTGGAGCAATGCAAATTTATTGTAATATATGGGACTGGTGTTGCATCTGATTTTATCAGAAAGATTATTGAAAAAAGTGGATTGCAGTTCGATGGTTATCTTGTTTCAGACGGACAAGATAAGAAACTTATGGATAAACCAGTATGGAATGTGTCAGAATTCCCTTATTCATTTGAGGATACCGGTGTAGTAATTGGTATAGGTCAGAGATATGAACATATGGTTAGAAATATACTGCAGAAAACGGAAGCTAGGTTCATAATTGATTGTTTTTGGAGTCATTGCATTTAAAGTTGAGGTTGTATTAAGAATTTTACAATTGCTTTATGATAATAATATGAAACGAAAGGTGGGAATCTTGAATTGATGATAGAAGAGTATTTATCAGAGATTGAAAAGTGTGGTAATAATGCGAAAATGGTTTATGACCACATGCAGGATGATGAATCGAGAAAAATCTTTACGTTAAAATGTCAGGATTTATTGGAAAGCAGGGGGATTGAGCCATGGATAAAAGGGATTCTATCTATTTTACGATGATTTTAGACCTAATTTGATTCCGGAAAAGTACAGGGAGTCTATTGTGATTTTTGGATGCGGTGATGACGGAAGAATTGTTGCGGAAATTCTTAAAAAGTCCGGATTGACACCTGTATGCTTTACTAAGACAGAATTAAAAGAAAAGGATTTACAATATATTGATGGAATTCCTGTAAAGGAGTTTTCTCATATTAAGGCTGAGGAAAAGTACTATTATTTGATTTCTTCCAGCAGATATCGACATGAGATATATTGTGTGCTTATTAATGCTAAAGTGAGTAGGGATAGGATATTTGTTCCTGGCGAAAAATTCCCTAGCTTTGACAGAGGAAATCAATACTTTGATCTTTTTTCTCCTTCGGATAAAGAGGTATATGTGGATGCAGGAACATACGATGGATTGACCGTTGATAGATTTCTGGAGTGGGGGGGATGCAAAGCGCGAAAAGTGTATGCAATAGAGCCTGTTGATGAAATGTATAGACGATTGACGGAAAAATACAATTCTGACAAACGGGTATCTGTTATTCATGGAGCAGCGTGGAAAAACAGTAACGATGTTTTGCATTTTACAGACTCTGGTTCTGGGACTACTATGGGGACAACTGGGGAAATGTCAACTAAGGCTGTTTCAATTGATGATATATGTGATGTGCCACCAACGTATATAAAGATGGATATAGAAGGGTCGGAATATTTTGCAATAAAGGGAGCTGAGAAAATAATTAAGAATTCTAAGCCAAAACATGCAATATGTGTGTATCACAAGCCAAACGATATGATTAATCTTGGTAGATTGCTATTGAAGTTGGTACCTGAGTATAGGTTCTGGTTACGTCATTATACAACAGATGTTTATGAAACAGTTTTATATGCGTCTATTTAAGCGTGGTTGCTTAAGATTTTTTGATGAGATAAAGGATATGACATTTTGATGATAAGCGTAATTTGTATTACATTTAATCAGTCTGAATATATAGAGAAATCATTACAAAGTGTGTTATCTCAAATAATAAATGGGCCATTTGAAATCATTATCCATGATGATGTTTCTACTGATGGAACTATAGATATTCTAAAGGAATATGAGAAAAGATTTCCAGACAAAATCAGACTTATTCTTGAGACAGAAAACCAACATTCACAAAACATAGATTTTTTTTCAAAGATTGTGAAAGATCATGCAAATGGCAAGTACATTGCCATTTGCGAAGGCGATGATTATTGGACTGATGTGAATAAACTTCAATTACAATTTGAAGCGTTGGAAGCGCACCCTGAATGTGATATGTGTGCCTGTAAAGCTGATATGATATCTGAAGATGGAAGACATATTCTTGGAGAAATAAGACCAAGAGAAGGTGATGGGATTCTTACGATAGAGGATGTGATTATGGGCGGTGGCAATTATGTTGCCACCGCTGGTCTTTTCTTTCGAAAATCTATGTTTGATCATATGATGGGGTTCGAGAAAATAAGAAGTCTTGATTATTGCCATCAAATGAAAGGAAGTCTTCGCGGCGGAATTTATTATATTGATAAATCTATGGTTGCATATAGACGCTATTCAAAATCGTCTGTTACAAACCTAATCACAAATAACGAAAATGCAATGAGCCGACAATGTGAACAGGAAAAAATGATTCTTAAAACATTGGATAGGGAGACAAGTAACAAATATCATGAGGTAATTGAAAAACGTCTTCTCGACTATGAGCAAAGTTTCTATAAACAACTTAAAGATAGAGAATCCGATATTCTTGAACGTTTGAATGGCTTTCAGGGGAAGAAAGTTTTCCTTTGGGGTATGGGACCTAGAGGAAGAGATTTAGAGAAGTTTCTTAAAGAAGTCAAAATTGAAATTCAAGGAGTATGTGATATCACTGTTTCGCAAATAGAGAATAAGTCTATTTGTGAGAGTGCTTATTTCTCGTGTGACGAGGTAATGAAAAGTGCTGATGTAATTCTGGCATCTGTAACTGGAGCTTACAACTATCTTGTAAAAAGCGATTTTAAGGGCATTGTGATAAACATGCAGGAATATATGCCTAGAGCATAGAGATGATTTAGAGGTATGGTATGAGGTTATGTAAGAGAGCAAAAGATTTTGTACAGATAATAAATGAAGATGGTGCAGTGAGGTTATGCTCATGGTTACATGATGGAGGTATTATCGGGCATCTGACTAAGAACTCCTTGGATGAGATTTATCATAGTGCTGAAGCTGAAATGATACGTGATATGCACGCAAAAGGAGATCATTCAAATTGTAATCCAAATCAGTGTCCTTGGGTTGCAAATGATAATGTTTCGGAAAATGAGATTGAAATAGAAAACATACCAAAATACCCGGAATCGCTTTATCTTGCATATGAGAATGTCTGTAATTATCATTGCATCATGTGCGACATCCCAAACTGTATGGCAAGGTCAGACAGAAAGATATCTGAAGAAAAATATAAGAAAATTGATGAGGAATTAAGAAAAGCGCTTCCTTATGTTAAACATATAAGTGCCAATGGACTGGGAGAATTGTTTGCAAGTAAACATACATTGAAACTCTTGTCCGAATGGAAACCAATTGCAGATCCTAAAGATATATCAGTAACTCTAGAAACCAATGGATCACTATTTGATAAAGCACATTGGGAACAGATATCTAATCTTGGACAGTATCATCTTTCTGTTTGTATAACAGTTCTTAGCTTTAAAAATGACATATATCAAAAGCTGTCAGGAACATCCCAGCCTATTGATCGTTTAATCGACAATCTCAAATTTGTAAAATCCCTAAGAGAACAGGGAATCATCAATTATCTTGAATTAGCCACAGTATATCAATACGACAATTATAAAGAGTTGCCTGAATTTTCGAAAAGATGCATTGAAGAATTCGGAGCTGACTATGTGAGGTTGCGTCCTTTTGACCCTTGGGGTGGTGAAGGAATGAAAGAGTGGATGATGGATGTACGTAATATATATCATCCTAACCATAATGATTTTCTGGAAGTGATGAAAGATCCAATGTTACAGCATCCAAAGGTACATGACTGGGGCGGCGGAAGAGAAAGTGGACTCGGACCGGAACCATACTGGAAGACAAGGACGATGTTTTCTATAATTAATGCTGTTTTCTGTGATAGTACATTCATGGAAAAGCTACATAAACTAACAGCGGGTAAAAAAGTTGTTGTGTATGGAATGACTGTTGTTGGTAAAGCATTGGCAAGCAGATTGAAAAACGAAAATAAACTTGCTTATTGTCTTGATAGAAAGATGGATGGGCTTACATATCTCGATACGCCAATATATGGCATCAATCATTTTGAAGATTTAGACAAGGATGTAGATGTAATTATTGCTCTTCATTGGAGCGAAGATGTTATCAAAAATATGTTGGAACGTTCCGGATATAAAGGGAATATTTTATATATCAAGAATTTAGCAGGAGTATGATTGTTGGACGTTTACAAAAGATCCACAGTAAGTATCATATGCATAACTTATAATCAGGAAGCCTATTTACGAAAAGCAATAGAAAGTATGCTTTCTCAAAAGACATCTTTCAAATACGAAATTATTTTACATGATGACGTTTCCACAGATGGCACAAAAGAGATTATTCAGGAATATGAGAAAAGCTATCCTGACATAATTAGGGCAATCTATGAATCCGAGAACCAGTATTCCAAGGGCATAGATTTTGTTAAAGACATAATTAAAAATGTTGCTAAAGGTGATTATATCGCACTTTGTGAGGGAGACGATTTTTGGATCGATGATAAAAAACTTCAACTTCAGTTTGAGGCATTAGAAGCGCATCTGGATTGTGATATGTGTTCATGTTACGGGGTCACAGTAACAGAGGATGGAACTAAGGAAGTGAGTGATATAAGACCACAGGAATTTGACGGAATTTTGCCTGTGGAAGATGTTATCAAAGGCGGGGGACAATATCTTGTTACAGCCGGCCTGTTCTTTAGAAAGTCAATGTATGATAATATATTACCTTTTGAAAATGTCATTCCATTGGATTATGCACAACAGATTAAGGGCGCATTACGTGGAGGGATCTATTATTTAGACAGAAAAATGGCTGTGTACCGCCGATATGCAAAAGGTTCATGGACCAACAACGTGCTAAAGAAAAAAGCACAGCTGGAGAAGCAATGGGCTAAAGAAATAGCATTGCTTAGGCAATTAGATATAGATACTTCCGGTTGCTATCACAAAGCCATAGAAGAAAGACTCAAGTCTTATATTCCTTTTGGAGAACAGCTTGACAGTCATAAAGGTGAAATCGATAATCTTTTATCTTCAGTATCCGGAAAGATTTATATATGGGGAAGAGGTCGTAGAGGAAGCAGTCTGGAAGAGTATTTAAAGAAACAGAATACAGAAGTTCAGGGAATATGTGATGTCATTAATACAGAAATCGGACAATGTACGGATTATGGAAATACTATTTGCCATACAGATGAGGTTCTGGAAAGTGCCGATGTTATTTTGACATCAAATCATTACGCTTATGTAGATCTATGTAAACTCAACCTTGATTGTAAAATAATAGATTTTGAACAGTATATGCCTTGGGGATAAGTTCGTTTCAATAAGAATCTATCAGATCTGTATCTGTATGTCAGAGACAGATTGCAAAAAATATACGTTTTAGAGGAGAACAGTCATGTGTAAAGAAGAAAACAAAGATATTTCAGTCACACAGGATTTTAATGAACAAAACAGTAAACTGGTGGATGATGGAGATGTAGAACGTGTCGATAAATCCATTCCAAATCAGGAATATGAAAAAAAGACCAAGCGATGGTTTGGTAAAAAAAACAAAATGCTATAACACGGTATGCATGAAGCACTGAAGGCCATATATGTGGCAGGGGAGTGTTGAATGATTTGATACCGACTATCGCCATTCGCATCATACTAGTGAATTTGAGAAAACAATGTTTAGGAGCATATAATGGATTATATCATTGTTCAGGCAGGCGGCAAGGGAAGCAGACTAAAGTATCTCACAAAAAATAAACCCAAAGCGTTAGCTCCGGTTGAAAACCTGCCTATGCTGTTTTATCTTTTTCGGTTATATCCTGATAAGAGATTTATCATCATAGCTGATTACAAAAAAGATGTATTAAGAAAATATCTTCAAGAGTTTTCTGAAGTAAAATATCTTGTGGTTGATGCAAATGGTACCGGAACCTGTTCTGGGATTTATGAAGCTCTTAATCTGATACCTGATCACAGGTCATTTATGCTTGTGTGGTCAGATCTTATTTTACCGAGAAATTTCAAATTACCTGAAGGATATGAAGATAATGGTATTCCGGACAGAGATTACATAGGTCTGTCAGAGACATTTCCATGCAGGTGGAAATATGAGTCCGGTGAATTTAAGGAAGAACGATCTACAACTTATGGAGTTGCAGGTCTTTTTTTATTTAGAAGTAAAGAAGTATTGAAAGATGTTCCCAAGAGTGGTGAGTTGGTTCGTTGGACGAGAGACCAGAATTTTTCATTTGATACGATTGGACTTGCTGGCACAAGAGAGTTTGGCCTGATCGAAGAATATGAGAAATTAGAAGTAGTAAAGACCAGACCTTTTAACAGGATAACCGTTAATGATGACAAGCTCATAAAGGAACCCTTGGATGAACAGGGACAAAATCTGTCTAAACGAGAATCTGTCTGGTATGAAAAAGCCAAAGAACTGAAAATAAAAGGTATACCTGATATTTATGGATTTGACCCATTATGTATGGAATATATAAAGGGCAGGAATATCTATGAATGTAAATTTTCCTTTGATAAGCGGAAGCAGATACTTGAAAAGCTGATCGATACATTGAAGATGCTTCATGAATCTTCGACTATGGAATCAGATTACTTTAGCCTAAGAGAAGCCTACTTTGCAAAAACCTTAAAGAGATTACGCAAGGTTGAAAATCTTGTCCCATTTGCAAAGGAACGTTTTATCACGGTGAATGGCCGTAAATGCAGAAATGTATTTTACCATATTAATGAACTGGAAAAGGCACTGACCGATCTTAGATGTGACAGTTTTTCTTTTATTCATGGTGATTGCACCTTTTCAAATCTTATGATCAGAGATAATGGAGAACCTGTTCTCATTGATCCAAGGGGATACTTCGGTTTCACAGAGCTTTATGGTGATGAACGGTATGATTGGGCGAAATTGTATTATTCCATCGTGGGTAATTACGATCAGTTTAATCTGAAAAAGTTTTCCTTGGATATAGGTGGGCATTCTGTCGTTGATGGTGAAGTGATAAAGGATCTTAAAGATGCTGAGGTAAGGCTGTCTATTGAATCTAACGGTTGGGAAGATATGGAGGAGGACTTCTTTGCGCTCACTGGTGCGGATGAGTATGAGATCAAACTGCTCCATGCCATAATCTGGTTATCACTTACAACTTACGCATGGCAGGATTATGACTCTATTTGTGGAGCCTTTTATAACGGATTGTACTATTTGGAGGAAGTGTTGTGATCGAGTATTACAAGGGAGTTATCGAAACCATAGAGGATGCAATCGAATCGGTAGATATTGATGTATATGAGCAGATAATATCCGAATCTGTAAATGTATTAAACCATGGTGGGAAGATCATAGCCAGTGGTTTAGGCAAGAATGTTCCAATCTGTGAGAAGTTTGTAGGAACTTTGAATTCTCTTGGAATAGATGCAAGATTTCTGCACACCAACACAGCTGTGCATGGTGATCTTGGTATGGTCGGGAAGGATGATATTGTATTTTTGCTGTCTAAAGGTGGCAATACTCTTGAGACAGTTGCTTTGGCAGAGCATCTGAAAAACAGAGGCACGAATACCTGGCTTATGACATTTACGGATAAATGTAAGAGTGCAGAATACGTGGACAAAAAACTTATCATGCATCTTATTAGTGAAGGTGATGAATGGAATATTGTTCCCAATAATTCTACAACAGTTTATCTGATCATCTTACAAGGGATAGCTTTGGAAATTGGAAAAAGAATGGGAATCACACTTGATGACTTCCGCGTCAATCATCCGGGAGGAGGTATTGGTGCAAGACTTAGTGGTAAGGATTTATGGTAAGAACTCTTGGCCTATATCCGATACCTTGTTATCTTTTCCCAGTCTAAAGGTATCCCCATTTCTTTCAGTAATACGTTTTTTGAAAGGCGTAAGTTTTTTCTACAGTATGAATCAATCAGTTTTTTTAGACTGGATTTGAATGCAAGAAAATCTGCACGAGAAAGCAAATAACGGAATGCGATGACAAGACCGAAATAGTCAGCCTTACCTTGTGTGTATTGGTTTCCCTTTTTGGGTATATTCATTTTTGCATGTAGAACTGTGTCAGGGAAGTTACGCTTATGAAGACGGAAACTGAAAAGTCGCTCTTTGTGAGCACAAGTATTTCTGAACAGAGTAAGAGCAGATAGATACTGTTCAAGTTCTTTTTCTGATATGTGTGAATAATTTTTGCTTACCTTGCTTTTTTCGCGAGGATTAAGAAAAGAGTACATATTCGACAGCTGACCAAAAGTCATGGCGTGGGTGGTAACCCACAAAGGTACATTGCCATAGGTATTTCTTTGGTGAATTAAATACTCATGATCGGTATTGTTATTTGCAATGTTGCTGAGAATGCTGATCAGTTTATTAATGGCTTTGGCATAAGCTTGGTTGGTCGTCGAATATGATGAGGGATTCAGATAGAAGGATTGTTTTTCTCCATACGAAGAACAAAAGCTGTCGGCGACAAGATTCTGAATCTTTTGCTCAATACGGTTCAGATATCCGAAGGTGAGCTGGCGAAGAGCCTCATCAAAGCGATATAAGGACAGGATATCTTCAAACGTTGTTAGAACCTCATATTTCCTTGTCATTGGATTTATGAAACTACGTTTGTATCCGCCAATAAGAGAAAAGTAGCCGATATCTGTCAGCATTTCTCTGGCGTAGCTCTTATCAGATATAATGAGTCCTTTATTGTCCTCCAGGACTTTTAATTGTTGTTCGATTGTCAGATATGGTTTGGACATCATATAACTCCTTATAAACAAATGAAGGAGGGCCCGCAGGTCCTCCTCAGGTTTCGGGCTTCGCAAGTTTCCGAAACTCGATCACTGAAAGATACTATAGAGGATAAATGACGATATGTCAAGAACGAAGAAAATGGAAGAAACACCACAGAAGGTATACATAGAGCAGATTTATCGTATATATGAGTTTGATGATGGTCTGTACTTCCCGGATATGAAGTTCAGATGCGGAAGATTGGAGAACTACGTCAAGACTGGGATACTAAGTATGGCAGAAGTCGAGGAGATATGGAAAGAGAACGCTACATTGAAATGATGGAAAATCTCAAACGGCTGTCTGACAAAGGTGTGGTTGGGAACTCTGAATCGGTAGGAATGTCTGCGGCACCGGTGTTCCTTTTTGCTCATTGCGAAGCCACTATGGAACTTGCGGATGAGTTGATCAAGCTAGGTGTCAAGCCTGCGGGTATTCTCGATAATAACCCTAATAAGTACGGACTTGCCTATAAGGGAATCCCTGTATGCGAGCCAAAGACGGCAGTGAGAGATGCAGATGATGACAGAGCTGAGGTGACTGGCGGCAAAGCAGGTAAAGATACAATCATTCTCATAGTATCCCGGTTCTATGAACAAATGGCATCGCAGATGCGAGGGTTGGGTTTTACTGGTCGTATTGAGAAGCTGACGGATTATAATACTTATGCTGAGTATTCATTGTCGCCTGATACACTCATCAGTAAATCCGAGCGGCTGAAACGCGGGTTAGATCGGCTGAGGGAAATTAAAGCTTCGTATCCTGGATACTTTATTGTTCTATGTCCATTTCCTGCTTTAGGTGATATCTATTTTTGTATGTCATACCTGAAACCCTATTTGGAAACAATTGGATGCAATAAGAACTATGATGAATACTGTGGCAAAAGTGACAGGATGGATAAGTATAAATGCCTTGTATGCGTTGTGGGAAACGCACAGAGACAGGTTGCTGAACTTTTTGATTATGCCGAGGTGTTAAAGCTTGATCAAAAGGAGATGGATGAGGCGATACAGGCGATCATCTACACGGATGATTCAGACTGTTATATCGCGCATCAGGACAGACCATATGTAGTAGATCTTCACAGAGCGCTTTATAAGAAATGCATACCTCTTGAAATAATATATAAGTGTGGGATATTTGGACTCCCGAAGGATACTTGTCCCACTCTGCCGATAAGATGGGAGAACTTTAAATATCTTCATGGGTGTTTGGGAGATGTAACAGAAAGTAATTCTGAAAAAAACTATATGGATTGGAATACTGGCACAAATGCTGCCATTATATCTCCATATGCCAAATCTGTGGCTTCATTGCCGGAAACCTTATGGACAGACATTGTGGATGATCTGACAAAACAGGGATATGAACTTTTTACAAACGTTGTCGGTGATGAGAAACCATTACCAAATACACAACCTATCAGTCCTACTATTGCAGAAATGAAATCTGCAGTTGAGCAGGCTGGTTTATTTGTCGGAATCCGCAGCGGTATGTGTGATGTGATAAAGACTGCTGATTGCAGGAAGATAGCTCTGTACCCGGATTACTATTATAGTGATACCAAATGGAAATCCATAGATATGTACTCAATTGATGAGTTTGAAAATATAGTTGTTAAGGATGGAGACACATGGGACGAAGTGAAGAAGCAGATAAGGCTGTGAAAAAAGAACAAGAGCAGAATAACAAGATGGTCTTGTCAACACTTACTAAGACATGGATCTTCGATTTAGACGGTACACTTGTAAAACATAACGGATATAAGATTGACGGACATGACACACTGCTTCCCGGGGCTAAAGAGTATGTTGATGACATACCCTCAGAAGATAAGATTTTGATCTTGACATCGAGAACCGATGAATACAAAAATATGACGATGGACTTCCTGAAAAAGAATGAAATCAGGTATGACGAAATTCTATTTAATATGCCAATGGGAGAACGTATAGTAGTAAACGATCGGAAGCCGAGTGGTATTGATATGGCGGTGGCTATAAATGTAGATCGTGATGAGCCGGTGTTTCCAACTATCCAAAGGGAATTCTAAACTATATATTGAAGTAGCAATACCCTTAGTTTGCTAATGGGCGAGATATGGACATTGGCACCAGATACTATTACTCAGTTTCGGAAACATGCTAGTATAACTTGGTTGTAAATTTGAAAAGATTAATGATTATGAGATAGAAGCACCGGAATCAAGTAACAGTAAACCAAATGTATATATGCCCAATGCCGGAAACACAACTACTATGTAGCAAATTCCATATATGATAAACCATTAATATCCAATTACAAAATGTCACCTGAAGAAAAGGTCATTCAGGTAGGAACCAGTTTGGCAGATCGAGAAATCGAGGCTGCTTTTTTTGATGATAAAAATGACAATATATCTGATAAAAACAAGCAGTTCTGCGAGCTTACGGCATTATATTGGATCTGGAAAAATGCTACGGAAGATATAGTTGGATTGGC
>JAGAXP010000269.1 GCA_017940955.1 Oribacterium sp. | reverse complement strand
GAGTACCGTGATCCTGTCACATACCGCATATACCTGCTCAAGAAAGTGTGAGACGAAAACGATGCCGACTCCCTTTTCTTTAAGCCTTCTCATCAGCACGAAGAGCTTCTCCACCTCTTCATCATCAAGTGATGATGTAGGCTCATCAAGGATCAGCACCTTACATTCCATATCTACAGCTCTTGCTATAGCAACCATCTGCTGTATCGCAAGAGAATAATTCTCAAGATTCTGTGTCACATCAACGGAAATACCCAGCTCATCCATTATCTTCTGCGACCGTTTGTTATAGGATTTCCTGTCAACCGTATGCAGCTTGGTAAGCGGCTCTCTTCCGATGAAAAGATTCTCTGCCACTGAAAGATTCGGACAAAGGTTTACCTCCTGATACACAGTGGATATACCAACATTCTGCGCATCTCTGGTCGAATGGTTCCTTACGGGTCCATCGACTCCCTCAATGTGTATCTCACCGGCTTCAAAGTCATTTATACCCGTCAGACACTTTATCAGTGTAGACTTGCCGGCTCCGTTCTCTCCCATAAGTGCATGGATCTCGCCTTTTCTGAGTGTAAAATCAACATTGTCCAGAGCTTTGACGCCGGGGAAAGTCATTGATATGCCCCTCGCTGTCAGTACAACATTGTCTTCCATGTACCCTCTCCTTTCCTGTTACTTTTAGTGTATATTTGCGGCTTTTGCTCAGAAACACGCATTTATTATCGATTATACCATACCTTAATAAAATAGCTAAAAGGATGTTAAGTAAAACAGGGTTCTTTCACGAAGATGGCTTGCTGGCATCTCCCCTGCTGAAAGGAAAGCCTTGCGTCCGCTTAGCTCCCGAAAGCCTCCTTATTTCAGCATTCATAGCCTCCGGCATCAAAAAAAGGGCAAAATACCCCTCTTAAATAATTCAGCTTTTTGAAATTAGCCTTAATAGAAACTCGGAATAGGTGAAAACAACATCTTCTCCGTCAGTTCCAGATGAGTGGAAAAATAGTCCATCATCCGTTGCATCCCCCATCTCGGATAATCACGTATTATCACTATCCTAAGGATGTTATATGCGATTTTTCTTATCACCGAAAGATTATTTTTGCTGCCTTTGGCCGTAGAACGGTCTTCCCGGAAAGCATCATCCAGCACATGATGAAGGTTGTTTTCTATTTTCCAATGCTCCCTTTTGTATTTTGCCATCTCCTCAGCACTTAGAGTAAGGTCAGATATCATGCCAACCTGTTGATACCCGGCCTCCATATCATCACTCTTTTCCGGACGCGGTTTCCTAACCGTCCCCCGCTCCAGATACTCCTTCTTCCCGACCGTGATGTCGTTACCTTCGGCATCTTTTTCCATCGGAACGCGCACCTGCTCCATGCAGCCTACGGTTCTGACGTAATCTACCGTTCCCTCATTCACGCATTCCAAAAAAGAGGCATCTGTACAGGTTTGCATATCCCGGTATACCACCCGTCCCCGGTCTTTCTCACAATCCTCCCACCTGTCATACTGCTTAAGATATTTTTTTAACCTCTCGCTTCGCTCTTCCTCCGGACATTTAAGTTCACTTTCAAACGCAGCAAATGCATCACATATTTCAGCGTACAGGGACGGGTTATTTCTCTTTACCTGCAGAATGAAGTGTCCGCCCTCGGCTACGATCATCTCTTCGATCTTTTTTTGCGTGCCGATGGCATCAATGGTAAACGTATTGCCATCCACGTCAAGCAGTTCAAGCAACTTCGGGATAGCCGTGATCTCATTTGTTTTCTCGTCAATGGGGATCTGGGCTATCACCATCTGTGTTGCTGCGTCTATGGCGTTCAGTATGTAAGGAGCATTCTCATTCTTTATTTTCTCTGCCGCACCCCTTAATGCCTTTCCGTCGATTATGATGTGAATGTCGTGTTCGCACAGTATTTCTGCCGTCCATTCCATAAAGACATACATAAACATCTCGACATCTATTCCGTTCAGCATTCGGGAAATGGTAGCCTCCGATGCAATTCCCTGCTTCAGTACCATATGTTTCTTCAGCATTTCCAAGTTGTCTACGCACCAGCAAAGAGCTCGTCCGACGGATGCCCGTCCATTGAGATATCCGGCCACAAGGTATGTTAGCATTTCTGCGAGATCATGTGGCTTCTCCCTGTCGCAGCGATAATCAGGAATTGTCCGCATATGCTCCAGGAGGGATTTTGCCGCATGCTCTTTTATGCCATCCTTAGGCTCCCAGTTCCACGCCGATCTTCTCCAGCAGATATTTCTGGGTTTCATTCAGCCGTGAAACTGCCTCCTCTTTGCCTATGTACACAAGGTAAATGCTCTTAAGGATCTCAAGTTCCTTAAGATCCACGTTGTATTCTTTATAGATCCTTCGTGACAGCATTCCTGCCTGTGCGCCAAAGGAACAGTGGAATTCCTTTGGATCGCGTTCGGCATAATCTCTTCCAAGATACGACTGAGGCGACCATCGGAGGATAAGCGTCTTCAAGACATCTTCCCATTCCTCGCCAAGAGAATCCTTCCATCCTTGAGGGCAGATTTTCCATAAAGCATTGGAATAGCCGTATTCCCGCACTTCTATGTCGGTAAGTTCGACACGCTTTCTCTGTGTCTGAACAACCCCCTCCGGCGTAATGATCCCAACATATGTATCAACCGGCTGAGGATACTTTTTCCCCGGAACCCTTCTCGACGTTCTCTTGTAGAGGTAGTACGAATCCCCCTTCTTTTTTACTGTTGTACCTTTTTCACGATACTTCTGAACCCACTCTGGGTACACCTTCTCTGTCTTTGGCATAAGGCCTCCTTTCCGTATAGGTGGCGTATACCTATACTTATAGATAGTATACCTCTACAAGGCGCAAAAATCAAGGGTCATAGGAAATTTTGTATAATTCCTATAACCCTTGATATAAACTGACTCTATTTGGTTATCAATTATGCTTCATGAAAGAACCCTGGGAGGGCAGATGCCCCGGACTGTTTTGCTCTTTCAACTCGTCTGACGTGTATTCATAAAGCCCATGGTTATAAAAAAGACCCATCGG
>JAGAXP010000268.1 GCA_017940955.1 Oribacterium sp. | reverse complement strand
CAGACAGAATAAATCCAGAAGGATGCTGATATGATCCTCAATGACATCAGAATATAATCCCTCATCAGTGACAAGAAAAAGAACCGGCCTGAATCTGTTGACGAGAATGGCAACGGAATAAATGATAACCCCAATGGAGATGAGCACGGTAACCATGCGTGTGACGGCTGTTTCCTCAAGAAATCTCTTCTGATAGAGCCATAAGGTCAGGAAACAGGTCATGGAAAAAAAATAATCTAAGCCTGTAAGTACATCAATAGAGTGGCTATGCCCCGGCATCCCGTAAACACTGCCTGTAATAGCCCCTAAGAATACCGCAACAAAAAGATTAAAGAGAAAGAGGGTAAAATAGCCCATTGCTCCAAGGTAGCTATCCCTGAAATACATATATCCCGAAAAAACTGTCAAAAAAACGAGACTGATAAGATAGATGATCCTTAACATGAACATTGAGTCTCTGAAAATATTATTTTTCACCGATACTGCAAAGGCAAAAAACGTTAAAAGGAGCATGAGCGCGGACACAAGCAAACAGAATGTCTTATTATCGATCTTTATCAGCCTCATCTTCATTTCCTTTGACACATATCTTCCGGATTTATACTATATTTACGTAAAAATGACAGTTCTTTCCTATCCACGGCTTATATCACCACTTCCTTATTTGGCTTTAACATAGCACAGAGATGCTGATTTTTCCACAAAAATTCACGATTTCTAATGATTACAGGGACTTGAAGAATAAACGCAAAATGGCGGTCATGAGTTCATTTCTCATTTCCGCCATTTGCTATTTTATCTTCCGGGATAATTAACAGAGTCACTTCAATTTCAAGCCATCCTTGAAAGCCTCACCAACTCTTCTGTTTACCTTAATGATGCTTTTGGCGAAATTGAAACAATGAATGTAACGACCGGACAGAAAGAAATCATAGGTTCCTGTGTCTGGCTCATCCGGTCTCTGGAGGATGAGATATTCACAATATCCTTATTTGGCGAAAGCTCAATGTCATCTTCAACGAAAACTGTGAAATTACACATCAATGTATTTTATTGTTGTTAGCATCAGGTTAAGTAAACCTCAAATAGGTCCGTGAAGAGAAACATGACGTCCGAAATCATCTTCAAGTATTACAATCCTGTCTGATTCTTCGTTTTTAGGTCCCAGCACAGCCTTATAGCCCTGACCTTCAAAGTACTCAATCCCTTCTTCAAAGTTCGTGACATCCACACGCATGCCGAAAATCCCTTCCTGCATCTGGTATTCAGGAATATCAGATGTGTATAAGCCAAGTTTGTTGCCATTCACTTCAACGATATGCATTTTCATAATGTCATTCTCAATGGATTGGAGATGTTTGAATCCAATCCTCTTGAATTCCTCTAATTCCTCTTCAAGATCGTTGACGAAAACCTCAGGGTAATAAGCAGTAATGGTCATTATTATTCTCCTTTAAGTTGTAAAACAACAGTTTATTAAAACTATTTTATCCTGATCAACACGATATTGCAGTCTGCGATACATGAATACCGCATTTCTGATGCTAGCTCTGAAACAAGTCTCAGTCCAAAATTTTTCAATGGATCTTCGTCAGAAACAACAAATTGCCGGGTATAAAGCAAAGGATCGAACTGCCTTCCACTATCTCTGATCCGGACAGTCACATATCCTGCATCATAAGCTGCTCTTATATCTATTTCCGGGCTTCTGCCTTCATTGTATCCCCATTGAAGTGTATTACAGGCAAGTTCTTCTACACATAATGCGGCAAGATTACTGCATCTGCTGTTGATTTTGTTCCGGAGGCAAAATTGCCTGATCCCCTCAGAAAAATCACTCACACCTGTTTTTGTGGATACACTTTTTTCAATACAATTTTCCTCCGTATGTGTTTTGCCGGTAATCTGTATTAAAGTAAAACCCAGAAATGCTATCATAACCGGAGCAATAAGTTTTGCCGTCCACATACCAAATATGCCGTAATATTTCCTCATTAACCAGGATAAGCCCAGCAACACTGTTCCGCCTTCGAGTATGCTCAAACAAACAGCGCTCTTGTTACGACCGGTTACATTGAGATAGGATTCCATGACCTGGCACATCATTGTTACCGGAAGCGATAAAGAAAGGCATCTCAGAAGCATTATCGTCATATTCATGCTTTCTATATTGCCTACGCCGCAAAACACAGCCAGTGGCATAGCTGATATGAAAAAAATCGCCGCAAGCACTCCGCCATAAATAATCGAGTACCATATTCCCAGCTTATAGACATATTGTGTACCGCGCCAATCCATCTCTCCGACCGAAACACCTCCTAAAGTATTTCCTGCGCTGCTGACAGCCATAGCCGCAGGAAGCATAAACAGCCAGATCGTATTGCCAATGCAAAGAATGGATACTCCGTTTTCTCCCGTCAGGGTGAATGCCAGACGATTAAGAAATATCCCTGAAATGAATGCGATCAACTCTCTTGTCATAAATGGAAGACCACAGGAAAACAGAGGCAGGTAACGATGTTTTTCAGTTCTGTCGAGAACAGGTTTCAGGATACAGTCCTTATTTCTGTAGTGTAAAAGTAATATAAACAACTCTGCAAAGCAACTTAGGTCAGTTGCTATTGCCATTCCTTTCATTCCTCCGTTAAATAAAAGAACGTTTATCAGGTCACCTGAAATATTGACTACCGTTCCGACCTGAATCGCAAATGCAGACCTTTTTATATCTCCGTCAAGCTGCATTGTAGGATGCAAAACAGAACTCATCATGATCGGAAAAACAGATATTGAAAGATAATGCATGTACCCGGAAGCCATCAACAATGTATCTTCGGAGTGTTCGGCTCCTGCTGATAGCATTTTCATGGTTATCCCACTAAATAAAGTGAACATGATAAAAAGGGGCAATGATGCAGCTACGGCAGCTGTCATTAAGATAAACAGACTGTGTTTTGCCGATTTAGTGTCCCCTCTGCCAAGATACTCTCCTATTTTTGTCTGCACAGAAGAGCGCAATAATATCGGAACCAGATTGATCAGCGAATACGCTGGCATTACAAGGCCAAAGGAAGCTGTGGCTTTTGAGCCAAGAAAATGTGCAATAAGCATTCCGTCTATCACCGAGTTGATCATTAATACCATCGAACCGATATAACTATATTTTGCACACCGACAGTACATCTGTTTTAAAACCTGTTCACCGCTGTTATTATTCAATGTCACGCTGTTTCCTCATAAATGACTGATATCCGTTTATAGGACACAATAAAAGGTAAATCAAAAAACATTCTATCGGAAAGTTGATAAGTTCTTTGGGAAGGCTTGTTGCAAATACTGCTTTGAAAGGCATACCATAGAATACGCTCAGCCAAAAACAATTCAGGCAAAGACTTATTGCAAGAGTTTTAACAAAATGGGCGATTACTATTCTTATAGCAAGTCCCTTACTTTTATTTCTCAAAATAGAATTCTTTCCTTCACGCTTATCCCACCAGTTTCGATAAAGGAGCAATCCATAGATCAATCCCATTAATCCTGAACTTATGGTAAATCCCGGGAAGAAAGCTCCTTTAGGAGCAAGTATGTATCCTACAATGTCAATCAATGCTCCTATGATAAATCCTATCCATGGACCAAGCATACATGCCCCTGCAGCCAATGGAAGACCTGTCAATGTTATTTCAGTGAATGTAGAGAGTGGGATTCGAAAAAAAGATAATACAACTCCTATTGCAACAAACATAGCAGAAAGAGTTATGGCTTTTATGCTGATCAGTGATTTATTCATACTATTGCCCTATCAGGTTTATACTCTCGAACACAAACTGGTGAACCATAATAACTGGTTGATATTATACAATTGAATAGGTTTTGCGGCAACACTTGCACTATTATAATCCCGATGATGATCATGAGCTGGCAAAGTGCAGGAAACGTACTGCTTCGATTGTTCCGAGTAACAAAAGTGGCGGTTTAATGCCTACGTCAGAGAATATCTCACATGTATACTCAAAGCCGTATCCTGCCTGCCTGTTCCATACCAACACCTTCTTATTCTATGATCTGTACTCTTCCGGGGTTTCTCGGTTTGCTGACCGGTTGTTCTCCATCGATATATCCAAGGATCACAAAAGCCTGACATATATAATTATCGGGAACGCCCCATTCTTTCATAAGTGTCCGGCCCTCTTCACTGTCAAAAGTCTCTTCGCCCCTGGAGATGATACAAGATGCGATGCCAAGTTCAGTAGCCTGCAGCACAATGTTTTCTGCCATGCAGAAAGCGTCCGCAGTCTTAAACAGGAAATTTCCCTGTGAAAAGATTGCTATAACTGTCGGTGCTCCGTAGAAGCCGTCATTCATTGTCGGATCATCGATGACACTGGGCTGCTCCTTCGATACATAAGAACCAACAAGGTTCCCCCTGTTAAATCTCGCGAGGTTCATGATCCCAAGTTTTCTTGTCAGGTCCTTATTATGCAATGCAACCATCATGCTGCGTTGCCCTCCGCCTGCATTAGGCGCGTAATTACCTGCTTCCAGGATCTTCTCAAGATCCTCGCGGCTGATCTGTTCATCCGTATACTTCCTGATTGAATGTCTGCTCTTAATGATATCCATCAACATGATAACACCTCCCCTGTGATCTCGTTCTTTATTTTCCAGCACTGCGGATCTGCAGCGTAAAAATCTCCGTTCGTTCCTTTTGAAACTGCCGGACATCCCCTGCACCAGGGCTTTAATTCACACTTAGAACATTTGCTGAACTTCTCATACTTTCTGTAACTCTCCATCTGGCATACCCAAACATCCGCAAGCCTGTCTTCAAATACGTTTCCCATTTTACTCTCTGCTACTCTTCGGCATGCATAGATATCGCCATTAGGAAGGATTGTGATATGGCAGTTGCCGCAGTTACATCCGCCATATATCATTCCCTCTTTTGCACTCTCGGGGATCTTAAATTCACCGATCTCATATTCATAAAGCGTCCAAAGGTGGTCCTTCTTGTTAAAGTATGTCTCACAGCCTTCCGCTTCATATTCCTTAAATTTCTTATCACATACGGCAAGCAGTTCTCTGTATTCCTGCGCAGTCATGGATGCATCCAAGTCTCCGCCGCTCGGTACATACCGTGAAAAAGCGAATACGTTAGCACCTGCCTTTACCACTTCATCAATGATCCCCGGAACTTCCATGCGGTTTGTTTTTGAAACTGTAGTCATGATGACACTGCGGATCCCTGCTTTATTGATGCAGGCGATCTTTTCAAGCGTACAGTCAAAGGAACCCGGTTTTCTGAACCAGTCATGTGTCTCACGGAGCCCGTCAAGGGAAAGCTGATATTTCTCACATCCATACCCCTTTAGCTCCATGCATACCTGATCGTTTAAGTGGAAGGGGTTTCCAAGGATCGTAAACCCTAGCTCATGTTCTTTTAAGAGTCCCAGCAGTCTCCAAAAATCGGGATGTAATATTGGATCTCCTCCCGTTATATAAAAATACGGAGTACGTCCATACATCTCACAGAAATCAAGGCAGTTATAAAAGGTGTCTTCCATCTGTTTCCAGTTCATGGACTGTAGGCAAGTGTGATTACCCGCCGAATAGATGTAACAATGCTTACATCTCTGATCGCATTCATCTGTTATATGCCATTGAAAAGAAAAGTATGGCTTCATATCCGCATTCCTCCATATCGTAAACAGCCCGTAAGCTGATGATCTTCTAAAATGATCCCCCGGCTCTTGACCGCCGGAGGATCAACTGGGTTTGCCTTTCTTATTTGTCCCCTGCTCCGCATCCACTTCCACAAGCTGCCGGCTTCTCTTCCGGTTTGTCAGCTGCGCCGCATGCTGCAGGTGTTTCAGCGGGTTTATCTCCTGCACCACAAGCTGCGGGCTTCTCAGATGCACCACATGCTGCCGGTTTGTCGGACGCGCCGCATGCACTCCCTGCCGTGTTTTCGTTCCATCCTGCAATGTTTGATAATGCCATGATATTCACCTCCGTTAAGTTGATTTCAGTAGGCCCTATTGCCTTCCTGCTGTCATGATTATCGCAGAGGGCAAAAAACAATGTAAGTACGCACTTTTTTATTAGATAGTTACCTTTTTGTAACCTATTGACTGTCAAACGCCATAACAGTAAAGTTTATATGTAACATTCAAATTTGAAGTTTTGATAAAAATGAGGTGTTATCAATGAAAACAAAAGATGAATTACCTGATTGCCCGGTAGCTACAACGGTCAGCCTGATCGGCAGCAAATGGAAACTGCTTATCATGAGAAATCTCCTTGTCCGCCCCTGGCGTTTTAACGAATTACAGAAATCCCTGGACGGGATCAGTCAGAAGGTGCTTACAGACAGTTTGCGTTCCATGGAGGCAGACGGCATCATTACACGTACCGTATATCCAGAAGTTCCGCCCCGTGTTGAATATGCATTGAGTGAGCTTGGTGAGTCTATGAGGCCGATCATCAAGTCTATGGAAAACTGGGGCGCAGAGTACAAGAAAAATTTGGATTGAAATAAAGAAGAAAAAAAGATCGGCATCAAATCCATTTCTGAACTCTTTGCCAATCCTCCTTGCATCGGAGTTTTAACTTCCGATTTAGCTTACAATCGGATCATCCATACATATTTGCCAAAATCAATTTTTTCTTATCATACTTACTGCGTCTTTTATTAGAAATCTCAAGATAGTTCCAATTGACACCCTCTCTCTTCAGCATATTTGTACATCAGTGTTTTCATAAGCTCTGCCTTCTCCCGGGCATTCAAAGCAGTACTGAAGACCTCCATGCTTTACGCTGCAAGGGGCCATTGGACAAACCTTCGCACAAAAGCTGTCCTTAAAGCAGCCGTTGCAATTTCCTTGCAGACGATATCCGCACAGTCCGCAGTTCAAGCCGCATAGAGAAAACATATCATCGCTTCTGTTAAAATCTTTAAGGCTCATAATGACCTCTTATTCTTACGGATCGCAGCAAGTCTGTCCATATCCCCATGCTCGATCTCTTGCTCAAGTGCCTTGATGATCTTAGCCTTTCTTTTTAAGAAATCCGGGCCGGACAGGTGAATACCGGAGGTATGGTGGGTATTGAAATAGCAGTCACAGGTCAGATGTTCTACGAAGACCTTTAATTCAATCAGCATTTCCTTCTCCGTGAGCGGAGTAAACTCACCACGCTCTGCTTCCTCCAGTAACGGAGTTCCCGGGAACAGCGTCAATCCGCCGGTTCCGACAAGGATCGGTTTACATTTGCTGAAAAGCTCCGCCGAGTGAATGGCATGATCCATGCTGTGTTCCTTCCCGGCAACGCCATTTAGGAAACAAAGCCAGAAGTCGATCCCTGCTTCCGTGAGCTTTGCGCACTGCTCGGTAATATCTGCCGCGCTGCAGTTTTTGTTGACACGATAAACGTCCAGTCATCACCGCTTTCCGACCCCCAGTGATATTTTACGGAGTCCCAGTTCCTTAAGGTCCTCTTCGATCCACTCCATAGGAGACATCTTAAACGAGACATCTTTATACATCGTGCAGAATTTGCACTTATTATGCGTACACCCTTGCGTTACCTCTAAAAGCGGCCATGTAGGCCAGTAGGGATTTCTGTATACGGTTCCTGTAAAATGCATAAAGCCTCCTTACTCCGCAAACGGTGCGGCAAGTTCTCTTGTCAGGCCATCTTCCATGTACATATCTATCATTTCATTTATATCCAATTTACATTACCTCCTCATCCAGGGCTTCTCTGTCATTCATCCGCTGCGCCTCTTTTCTATCATGTTACTATTTATGATAAGTAATAGCCGGACACATGTCATTCGACTCGTGGTTGATAAATTCAGATGCTTTTCAAAAAAAGAGACTGATTTAAATATCTAGCTCCACGGTCACTACATGTATTAAATTCGCTCTTTTGGCAAAATTCATACTTGATTCAATGAAAGGCCATCTACCATGAGCGTGAACAACACTGAAAACAGTAAAATAATAAGAGCAGCATTACTGCTAGAGCAGCTAGCCTAAATTTCAATATTTGTGTACTCTGATATTAATTTTTCTGCACCGGAAGGAACAACCAGTTTCATTATGTCATCGATATCTTTCTCGTTACCGATCGCCTTAAACCCTGCCCATGCATATGGAGAGTCTTTAATCATCATTGCAACTGCTTTTCTGTCATGATCGTATTCTTCATATAGGTGCCTTGCATATAGCATCATATCCTCGGCCCTAGCCTTAAGTTCTGCAAACTGCCAGTCATAATACTTGATTATATGCGCATCTTCCGGGAAGTCCTTGGCCAGCTTGTAAAAATCTTCTCCGCTACAGAAAAGCTCCGCCATCCTTTTTGCAGTAAAAACTCTGTTAGAAGCCATTCTGTGCATTGCTACATAAGCCGGTGATTTTATTTTCACTCTGTTATGCCTCGCATCCACTACCACAAAGCCTTCTTTTTCAATATCTTCTCCGTCATTCAGATTATCTGCAGCCTCCATGCAATCTTTAAGTGTAGTAAGCAGATAGCTTTCAGGCTTTTTGAACTCTGGCAGTTCACTATCAGCCTCTTCACCGGTCTTGTTATTCCTTGCTGCAAGAAAGAATAAAAGAGTCACATCATATCTGATGACAACCTGAGTAAATGGAGATACCAATTCAAAAACGTATGTGTAATCCTTATTCAGCTTATCAAATGGTATCTCAGCTATATTCTCTGCCTTGTTAATGATATCTGCATAACTCAGATTCTTATGTCCCGGAACAGGAGCATTTCCTGCATCGCAAGTGGAGCTTGTTGCAAATCTCCAAGCATCTTTGTACCAGAAAAGCTTTATCATAGAGCCATCTATCTTTTCCAGCACCCTGGCGCTATTCCAGTCGATATCTGCAGCATACTGTTCCTGTACATTAAAAAACTTATCAAACGGCCAGCAGACCACAGAAAGCTGAACCACATCGATTATGATTCCTCTTGCTTCACATACCAGTGGATCTGAGAAATCAGCTTCTGCCATATACTTAAAGCAAGCCAAATCACCATTACGGCTTATCCTAATGAGCCTTGAATTCAGCTTTTCTTCCCAGCTATCTGTATTATTTTCTATAAACTCTAATATCTTCGATTTCATTGCTGTGTCTCTTTACTAATCCACTTCTTTTCTTTCTTCTCCACTGCATGGTCAATCGTGATTCTGTGTATGCTGTCGATATCAGATAGAATCCCGTTTTTTATCAGTTTTCCAAGATTGACCGGAGTATATCCGCATACATTGGCTGCAAGGTTTAAATGTTTGCAGCCATCCTTGTACATCTCCATGTTACTGTGGTCATGTCCATGGATGTTAAGACACCACGGAAGTCCGTATACCGGCTCATGCGACAAAAGGATTTTGTCTGCTATAAATAGCGGCCCGGAATATATCTCATCAAACAGTCCTTTGTAATCTCCTCTTCTGTCATGGTTTCCAAGAAGCAGTATCTTCTTTCTGACCCTGAGCTTCTTTATATATTCAGGACTTCCAACATCTCCAAGGCAGACAAATGTATCATTTTTCATGATCACAGAATTCAGGATATTGACCTGCTCATCGGGGTCTATCCAGTCAGGATCCATGATCTTACAATCAGAATCTTTAAAATGTGTATCAGACAGAATATAAACAGATCCGTTTTCTGACCAGTGCCTGAATGGTTCATACAATGTAGATATCATGTTCCCTCCATCTATGATCAGTCATCATTCTTCATAAGATACTTGTTGTTTATTACCTTCATGGATAGCGGTCCGCTCAGTGTGTACGAATGAACAGGCTCTACCGGACGGATTACTATCCCTTCTCTGGTTGTTCCGTTGTATCCGATTCCTTCAGCCCTAGCTAAAAGAGCTGCTTCATCTGGATACTTTGCAAGAAGGTCATCACCTTCCTCTTCAACCGGAACCATCTGACAATGTACGTATTCACAGATTTCCCTAAGCGTGGCAAGATCTGTTCTCTTGTCATCCACCTTGGCAGTAAATACAAACCATTCCGGCTTCTTTAGCTTAAGTCTGTTCTTCTGAATTCCTTCACCGCACCATTCTCCCTGAAGAACAAGTGTGCTAAGTCCGTGCTCATCTGCGTACTCTTTCATTTTTTCATGTATGCCTGCAGCCTTTACATGCTCAACAAATGCGGACTTTCCATCATCCTTATAAGTAAAGTTATGTCCGGTAAAAGAGATTTCTCCATCCCTTACACCTATTGAATGACTTGATCCGTCCATCTTAGTAGTTATGTAAT
>JAGAXP010000267.1 GCA_017940955.1 Oribacterium sp. | reverse complement strand
TTGAGCACTACTATTATAGTGAGGATACGGTGATTTTGTATAACTTGAACACCCACCCGCTTAGCGGGTGGTTTTGTGTGCCACGCGCTTGATCGTTTTGCTGCCGGCAAAACTTGAAGCAGCGCGCGGCACGTGGTCACGACCTACAAAAAAAAGGAATGAGCTTTTTGGGCTCATTCCTCTAAAATAACAGTATTATTTACTAAGTAACTCTGCAAGCTGCTGTCCGCATGTGTAACCGGATGTTACTGCCCATGCTGCCATGGAACCCGGAATTGCCTCAGTACCGTTGCAGCCGGCTGTAACTTCACCTATAGCATAGAGACCTGGGATGACTGTTCCGTCTTCCTTCTGTGCTTCAAAGTTAGCTGTTACATCATATCCGCCGAGTGTTGTAGCAAAACGGAGTCTCTGCTCAATGATATATACTGTGCTATCCTCATCGAACTTTGTGAGGGCTGTACGGCCAAACTCAGAATCAGTACCTGACTCAACGGTCTCATTCCACTTCTTAAGCTCTGCTGATAATGCTTCCGGATCAAGTCCTGCCTTTTCAGCTGCTTCCTTGAGAGTTCCTCTTGCAAATGTCGGATGATCTGAATCAGAGTTAAAGAACTCTTCCTGCTGTTCCATAGAGATATTACCTACGGCAGAAGTATTTGTTGAAACCATCTCTGACCATGTATCATAACCGGTCTGATCCATAACGATATACATAATCTCGTCAGGCTGCTGGGTTGTTGCATTCTTGATATCTGCAAATGGAAGTGTCTCATTTACAAAACGCTTTGAATCCTTGTTTACGAAGAAAGCACCGGTTGTATTAACTGTTGTAAGAGTAGGCATCGGTGTCGCATATCCGTCGATGGTATCTTCACCCTTTGATATACCGTTAGGATACATCTTAGCATAGCCCATATTGAGCATCTTTGCACCGACAGCTTCACCCATCTTCTGACCGTCACCCATTGAAGATTTAACACCGTAGAATACAGCATACTGAAGATCGCCCTTCTTTTCAGAGATCATCTCAGCATTGGCACCATATCCGCCTGTAGCAACTACGACAGCATCAGCCTTATATTTAATGGTATTACCATCTGCATCTGTGGCAACTACACCTACTACTCTTCCTTCATCATCTGTGATGAATTCCTCTGCCTTTGTTTCAAGTTCAAGGTTGCCACCCTTTGATGTGAAGTTATTTGTAAGGATTTCCATAGCATTTGACATACCGCCGTCACATACGAAGAATCTCTGAACTGTGTGCTCAGGGAAATCACTTGCATAACGGTCATTGAAAGGAACATTCTCTGTTTCCTTTAACCAGTCGAGAGTCTTACCCTGGTTGTTTGCCATTATCCAAACGAGGTCTTCATTGTGATTCTCACCTGAAGCCATGATGTCATCATGGATAAGCTGTGCGCTGTCACCTGTGAGACCAACTTCCTCCTGAAGCTTGGAGAGACCTGCGTCGATACCTCCCGCATTGGAAGTTGCGCCGCCGGTGTAGCTCATCTTTTCAAGAATGGTTACATCCTTAAGTCCTGAATCAAGAGCGGAATTACCACAAGTAAGACCTGCTCCGCCGCCACCGAGAATAAGAAGACTTGTTTCCTTTTCTATAGTCTGTGCTGCAGCTTTCTCGATCTCAGGGAAGTCTTTGTTTGTCATTCCTGCCGCTGCCAATGCTGCCTCTATAGCTTCCTGCACACCATTGCTTGTATAAGTAGCTCCGGAAACTGAATCAATGTTAACTGTGTGATGCTCATTCATTTCTGACATCATCTTTTCGATAGCATTACCGCCGACATTGGGTGTTTCCTTATCACCTACAATAGTAGCTGATTCAAGGGCACCGTCTTTAACGGTTATCTTTACTGTGACATCACCTTCAAAGCCCTTTCCGGTTCCTTCAAATTCACCGCTTACTCCGGCACCTGTTGCTTCTGCGGCCTGTGTTGTTTCTTCAGCTGCTTTTGTTGTTTCCTGAGCTGTAGTAGTTGGTGTAGTTGTGGAGCTGCCACAACCAACCAGCGTTGCTGCCATTAACAGCGCAGCTGCTGTTCTGAAAACAGATCTTCTCATCTCTAACTCCTCCGTAATGCAAATGTTACTTTATATACATATTATTGTTACCACGGTAACAATAACAAAAATTTAACAAATACCTGTATTTCGGTCAATCATAATAAGTGACAAATGAATTCCTGATGATTTGTGCAACATCTACAAGTCATTTAAGGTCGATTTTACAACCATTGAAATCTAAAGTTTAGATGAGTACACTAAAGAATAAGTTTGAAGAAGGAAATATACGAAGTATGACAAATAATACCTCAACCAAAGATATGATCCGGGATACAGCGCTAGACCTGTTTAAAGAACAGGGCTATGATAATGTATCCATCATGGACATTTGCAATAAATGCGAGATTACAAAACGAACATTTTACTACCATTATGAATCCAAAGCCGAGCTATTAAGTGGTGTAGTAAAATATTGGGGTATTCAGGCAGAGCGTCTCCTAAATACATTTGCCTCAGAAGAAAAAAGCGTAAATATCTTATGGCAGATGATGAAAGTCTATTGCGATAAGTCAATGCAATACGGTCCAAATATTGTTAAACAGGTTTATATACTGACAATCCAAACGGCTGGTGTTGCTCATTTCCCTGAAGAGATGTATCTCTTTGATGTTGCAGTTAAGCTGTTGAAAAAAGCTCAGAATGCCGGGGAAATCCATAATTCATATGATCCTGAATCCATTGCCTTTATTCTATATCACACACTACGTAGTATAAGCATTTCATGGGCTTCAGAAGATGGCAGATATGATCTTACAGCGGAATATAAAAAAGCTTTCGATATTATTGTCGGGATACAAGATGAATTGTTTTCTCCCCTCAAAAGCAGAAAACAATCACAATAATTATAACTCATGCTAAGCGGTATCACCAAATACCCTTTATTAAATTGACAGCAACTTGAAATGAAGCTGAAAAAGGAACCATGTGCAGTACACACGGTTCCTTTTTACTATTGTTTTCCTTAATCGGACTCTGCAGAGTCCGTACCTGTTTTTTCCTGATTCTCCGGGACTTCATCCGTGTCTTCGGATCCTCCTACATTTTCAGATTTATCACCTGCGCCCACAAAAAAACAGGCCACCCACATAAGGACGGGGCTTCAGTTCCATTAAACCTCGCCCCGTCCTTATGTTTCCGAACCCGTTTATTATGAACGAATGAGCCGTCAGATCTGCTCCATAACATTCACCATTTCTATGGCACCAACAGCACAGTCATAGCCCTTGTTTCCTGCCTTGCTTCCGGCTCTTGAGATGGCCTGCTCGATGTTGTCGGTTGTCAGAATTCCGAACATAACGGGAATTCCGGTCTCAAGTGAAATCTGTGCAACACCCTTTGAAACCTCATTACAAACATAATCGTAATGACTTGTCTGTCCTCTGATCACCGCACCCAGCGCAATAACCGCATCGTACTTTCCACTCTTCGCCATACGTTTCACAACCGTCGGTATCTCAAAGGCACCGGGTACCCAGGCGGCGGTAATGTTCCCGTCCTCCACCCCATGGCGAACAAGCCCGTCAATGGCTCCGCCAAGCAGTTTATTTACGATGATCTCATTGAATCTGGCCGCCACGATGCCAACCTTCATTTCCTCTTTTGCAACAAGCTTTCCTTCCAAAACATTGATCTCTCTCATTTTTATTCTCCTTTATAAATGCATGTTTTTCGCCATTTATCTCTGACATACAGATGCAGATCTAATTGTCTCCAAATTCTCAAAATCTCTTGACTTTTACCGGAAATATTATGCTCTCAGTTTTCCCTCGAAACCGGAGTACACAAAATCAACCTTGGATTTTGCTTCAGGCTGTTTCATCTTCCTTCAGATCTATGGCATTGAATATATGCCCCATCTTTATTTTCTTTGTCCTGAGATACCTTATATCGTATCTCTGGGCAGGAATTTCAATCGGAACCCGCTCGCTTATGGACAGCCCGAAACCCTCAAGGGAATAAACCTTGTCAGGATTATTGGTCAGAAGCCTCAGGGACTTCACGCCCAGATCTCTAAGTATCTGCGCACCCACCCAGTACTCCCGCAAGTCCGGTGCAAAACCTAGCTTAACATTGGCCTCCACAGTGTCATAACCTTCTTCCTGAAGTGCGTAGGCTTTTATCTTGTTAATGAGTCCGATCCCGCGGCCCTCCTGCCTCATGTAGAGCAATATCCCACGGCCTTCCCTTTCTATCATCTCCATTGATTTTTCCAGTTGAAGTCCGCAGTCACATCTCAGGGAACCGAATGCATCCCCCGTAAGGCACTCCGAATGAACCCTGCAAAGCACATCTTCACCCGTTCCGATATCACCCTTTACAAGCGCAACGTGATGCTCCCCGGTGATGTCATTAACATAACCGTACATCCTGAACTCGCCGAATTTTGTAGGGAGCTTTGCCGAGGCTTCCTGCACCACATGCTTTTCATGGATGCGAATGTAGGTTTGCAGATCCTTTATGGTGATAAAGGTAAGGTCATATTTTTCTGCCATCTCCCAAATCTCTGAGGTCATCATCATGGTTCCGTCCGCTGCCATGATCTCGCAGCAAACACCACACTCCGTAAGTCCCGCAAGCCTCATGAGGTCAACGGTTGCCTCTGTGTGACCGTTTCTCACCAGTACTCCCCCGCGCCTTGCAGTAAGCGGAAAAACGTGGCCGGGACGCCTGAAATCTGTACCCTTTGATTCTCCTGCAGCCAGCTTCCGCATAGTGAGTCCACGCTCCTTTGCAGAGATTCCGGTTGTTGTATCTATATGATCAACCGATACCGTGAATGCTGTCTCATGGTTGTCCGTATTCTCGGAAACCATAGGCGGAAGTCCAAGCTTATTTGCGATATCCTGACTCATAGGTGTACATATAAGACCCTTCGCATAGCTTGCCATAAAATTGATATTTTCCTGGGTTGCAAATTCTGCCGCACATATCATGTCACATTCGTTTTCCCTGTCCGGATCATCCGAACAAAGGATTATCTTCCCTTGTCTCAGGTCCTCCAGTGCCTTCTCGATACTTGCATATTTTCTTTCCATTTTTTCCTCCATCCCGCTTTTTTTCATCCGGTTATTTCTATATCCAAAAAGCTCCGCAAAAACTCCGGTTTTTCTGCTTATTTCTACCGGTTAACGGTATTAAGCTGATCCGGTCATTCTACAGATACCTTTCCAGAAACTCCATGGTCATCCCACTCTGAGAACCACGGTCATATACTGATACTTCATCATCATAGTTTTCATCTGAGTGAATCCTCTTTATCCTGACTTCGTTTTCTGATTCACCCCGTATATCTCCGCTTCGAATTTGTGCCCCAAGGAGTTTGCCAACGTACTTTCCGATGACGTCACATTCCAGATTCACCGGACTTCCAACCTTCTTTGATGCCAATGCTGTCTCCCTGAGGGTATGCGGTATGACCGATACCTTAAATATCTCATCATCAACATAAGCCACAGTAAGGCTTATCCCGTCTATGGCTACCGAGCCCTTTTCGATAACATATTTTAGGATCGACCCCGCCGCCCCGATGCTGAACCAGACTGCATTTTCTTCTTTTCTTATATCCCTTACCACTCCGGTTCCGTCGATATGTCCGGATACTATATGTCCGCCAAATCTTCCGTCTGCCGCCATGGCTCTCTCCAGATTGACAGCATCTCCCGGTCCTGCCCCGGACAGGAAACTTCTTCTGACAGTCTCCGCCATGACATCTGCCACGAATGCATCTTCATAAAGTTCTGTCACCGTAAGACAGATTCCGTTCACCGCTATGCTGTCTCCGGTTTTTGTTCCTTGCAGAACCTTTCTGCAGCTGATGATGATCCGTCCGGAACTTCCATTTAAATCAAGGTTCCTGATCAACCCCTTCTCTTCGATTATCCCCGTAAACACTTATACCTCCCTCTATTTTTTGGATAACTCAAACGTCCATCTATCTAACAGTTTTACTTGAAACCATATATTAGATCAGAATGTCTTCATCGTTTTTCAAATCCTTTAACCTCACATTCATACCCACCGTGGACGGTTCTGGCAGGCAAGAATCGTTCCCGGTGGAATTCTGTTGTTTACTGCTAACCCTGTATCTGATCAGCATATCTTCACCGATTTGTTCCACTTCTTTGATCTCGCATCTGTACGCGTCCTCAGGATTTTCGACCCCCAAACCTATTACCGGAGTTTTAGCATTACCGGCAAAAATCTTTGGCGCAATAAAAGCATCAATCTCATTCACTATCCCTGCTTTCAATGCACTTTCATTGAGTGTTCCTCCACCCTCCAGAAGTATGCTGTCGATTCCTCTTTCACCAAGGATCGTCATCAGTTTTTGAAGATCAACACCGGAACCGGTTACCCTGTCTTCCGGATAACAATTGATTACCGCAATCCCGGCCTTACCAAGCTCCTTTAGTTTGAAAGATATATCTCTCAAACTTATATTCGCATGAACTCCGGAATCCTCGTGACAATCACCCAGGATCAGGTTTTCAGATAAATCATGGGAGAACCCGTACTCCGGATCTAACTCACCATCGGAAACACCGGGAATCCCGCAGGCTACGATGGTGCTGTATTCATTGGCTGTTTTTACAATTTCGGAAGCAAGGGGAATTCTCAATTGACTGTCACAGATGATTCTCACAGGTGACCTTCCTCCCGGAATACGGCAGTTTAGCATGGGATCATCTGCCAATACAGTTCCTATCCCCACCATAATTCCCATATGAGCATGCCTCATTTCCTGAACCCGCCTTCTCGCCTTTTCTCCCGTGATCCACCTGGATCTTCCTGTTTTTGTTGCGATCTTTCCGTCCATGGTCATGGCATACTTCATGGTGACATAAGGCTTTTTTGTGGTTATAAAGTGAAAGAAAACAGGATTCAGTTCATCACACTCATCCTTTAGAAAATCCTCCACCACTTCAATCCCATTCTCTTTCAGGAACTTCACCCCTTTCCCTGCCACCTTCGGATTTGGATCCCGGGAACCTATCACTACCTTCTTTATCCCGCACTCCAGAACAGCTTCGGTACAGGGCGGCTGCTTCCCGTGATGACAGCAGGGTTCCAGTGTCACATACAGCGTTGCCCCTTCCGCACTTTCAGACAGATTTTTTATAGCATTACGCTCTGCGTGAAGACTTCCGTACCGTTCATGAAACCCTTCTCCGATAATGTTTCCGTCCTTCACTATCACCGCTCCGACTAAAGGATTTGGATGGCACCATCCTTCTCCCAGCCTTGCCAGCTCAATTGCACGACGCATATATTTTTCATTTTCCAATGGGACTCCTCTCTGATCCCGGGAACTGCCTATTTTTAAGACATAAAATATTTTTTATTAGCCAATAAGCTTACATCTGAATGTCAGATATTAAGGCTCGAAAAACAGCATTAAGAGGTGATGAGAAGGAAGAAGAAATATTGAAATCCTGAAGCATTTCAATATTATCTGAACATTTATTTATAAGAGCTAAAGTAAATCGTTTTTTTATAAAAAAATCCCCGAAACATAACTGTTTCGGGGTTGATATACCTAGCAAAAAGAAAACCGATATTTCGATTTCTCTATCTTCTTCCATCCAGACTATACTGTCGGCCCCGGAATCTAACCGGATCCTGCCATAAGGCTCGCGGGCTTTACCGCCGATAAGGAATTTCACCTTCCCCGAAGATCGTATTCATTTTCAAGATGATCAAGTCATCTCTTTTCTTTTGGAATCATATATCATTATTCCATTAATGTAAAGCAATTTATTTACCGTAGACATTATTAAAGTTACTGAGAATACACAGCCGCTGCCAAGAAGCCTTGAGTCACTGATTGTGACATCAAAAAAGGAACAGACTATCATATCTGTTCCTCTTTCTAACGATGATTTCTCTTGACAACATCAGCATCCCTTGCCGTCTATACCACAAGCTGCTCCTGCTTCTCCAGGATGCACAACCTCGATTCCCTGCTGGGTAAAATAGCTTTCCCAATCCAGAGTGAGCTTGCCATCATCAGTCACAAGCGCAGGAATCCCAATATATCCATTGTCCTTTGCATCGTCAAAAACCTCATCCTTATCGCGAAGTTTAAGAAACTCCTTCAGACCCTTAAGGCTCTTTGTGATGTCGATATTGTCATATTCTATGTTGTTTCTGTCCAGATTGTACTTACACTCAATGCAGTCCGGGCACATCTCACTTCCATATACTTTTAACATTTCAAAACCTCCAATTAAAACTCAACTTCTTTATAAAAGTCATTTGGTCCTGAACTTTCAGCCATCTCAGACAGAATAGGGAATATCCGAGTAAAATGCTCAGATGCACCATGAATCTTCATAGCTTCTTCATCCTTCCAGCACTCTATGAAAGCAAACTTCTGCTCATCCTGAGTATCCTGATTCAATGTGTAAAACACATTCCCCTCTTCTCCACTTGATTTCTGAATGAGTTCTTTTGCTGTTTCCTTAAACTCCTCAATCTTATCTTTCTTTACAGAAAGTCTGGCTACTATTTTATACATATTTCCCTTTCGTAACCTCCATAATTCAAAACAATAACTTCTTGATCCTAAACACACTCTCCGGAACTCCAAAGATTCCATCAGAGCATTCAACTCTGTAAATCTCACAGTTCCCGTTCTTCTTAGTTGTATCTTTGATAAGGATAGACTTCATTACTCACCCTCCCATCCTTTGCATACATCACACCATCCCTGCGTATCGGTGATTTTCTCAAGTTCATCAGGTGTGATCTTTACCGACGTAAACTCATTTCCTCCGGCAGGATGTACATACTCGAATCTTTTCATGGAAACATCAAGCCATATCGGGATATCTTCTGGCACTGCAAAAGGACACACCCCGCCGGGCTGAAAACCGGTTATCTCAACAACCTGTTCTCTGGGTATCATGTGAGGCTTAGTATGGAATACAGACTTAAACTTGGAGCTGTTTACCTTGCCATCGCCTGCCATCACAACTATCACAGGCTTTTCATCCACAATAAAAGACAGTGTCTTTGCAATCTCAGGCTCCGTACATCCTATCTGCCGGGCGGCATGCTCTACAGTATCTATTGTTTCAGAATGTTCTGTAAGTCTGTCGCCCAGACCTTTATTATCTAAGAATTCTTTTACTTTTACATTTATCATTGCTTTTCCTCGTTTTTCTATTTTATCAGACAAATACCGGGCAGTCATAATCCTATATGAGAATTATAACTGCCCTGGCCCACCGAATGAACCGTTACCATTTACCGGAGTCACCGAAAAAATGAACCGGGTTCAATTTTTTGTAATTACGATTCAGTTTTATTCTCCCACCAAATGAACCGTCATGTATTCATGCTCTACAGCAGGAAGAAACTTCTTTATCACATCATCAGTGCGCATCTTAAGGCTCGCTGTGTTCACACATGGATGACACCCGATATACTCGTCCTTCAGCACATCCTCGTCGATCAGAAGCTTTACTGCATGATCTTTATCATTCATCAGACCCATAACGCTGACAGCCCCCGGTTCTATGTCGAGATACTTCAGCATATCCTCCGCTTCTGCGAAAGAAAGTCTTGCGGAATTTATCTGTGAAGACAATTCCTTTGTCTTAAACTTCTTATCTCCGGGCATCATCAAAAGATAAAACGCTGTCTTCTGTCGATTGCACAAGAACAGATTCTTGCACATTACGACATCCATGATTTTATCTATCTCCTCACAAGCCTCCATTGTTTCCGCATGCTCGTGATCCATTCTTTTATATTTTATTCCCAAAGAATCCAGAAAATCATAAGTGCGAACCTCTTTCGGTAACCGCCCCTCAACATTCTCCGGCCTTCCGTCAAATAATTCCATCGCAATTCCTCCATCAGCGCATTGAATCCTAATATATCAAAGCTTATCCAACATCCTAAAAAGCATTTAGTTATTTTACTTCTGATGCAGAATCAGCTACATATACAGGATCTACAATTGTTACTACATTCATGATTTCTGCTTAAATAGTATTATAATGGATTTGTTGGATTATCAACAAGTGAAAACCCGCACCGGGATTGCCCTTGTGTAGAATAATAAGCATTGGCAAAGGAGATGTCATATATGAAATTCAGAGGAAAGAAATTAGAGGATCTTGTTGTTACACTTTCATTTCAGGACGGAACATCGGCAGATTATGGTGTACATAAGTATTTTACTTTTAAAGGAAAAGAATACTTTGCCATGCTTCCGGTAAATGAGAAGAAGGAACTCGATCATTCAAAAAAGTGCGTCCTTTATGAAGTGCAGGAAGATGCTGAACATAACCCTGTTGTGGTTTACATTGAGAATGACAGGGAATACGAAGAAGCAGCTGACTACTACTCAAGATTAGAATAAAAAAATCTCGACCGGTTACAGATCGTAACCGGTTGAGATTTTTTTCATCATTTTCACTCAACATAATGCTGAACCAAAATACTTTGTATATCAGGCGAATATTTCAGAACGTGGTATTCATTTCCTTTTTGACTGATCCGGTCTTCAACGATCACACCAAGTTTTTTTCCTTTTTCTGTCGGTATTTTTGAATATGCATCATCCGACTCAAAATCACCTGATATGATACCTTCCTCCAGCAAAATTTCCGTCAGTCTTGTAGCCGGGAGTTTTTTGACATTTTCCCGCTCACATATCCGGTTCATCTCATCGCGAATTTCCGATACCGTTTTATATCCGTCATAATTGTAGTTTTCAGCTTCCTCCGGAAAGAGACTGAATTCCTGCTTGGGTTCCTTTTTTCTTACTTTGGTAACAGAAACCGTTGTTTCTTGTTCAGGTGAAACCCTGTCGGTGAGAAGATCGGGATATATGTCGGTATACTCTCGGATGACTTCAAGGAACCTTTCCCCGTACTTCATGTATTTGTTGTCGCCAACACCTGAAACTCCGAGCATTTCCTTCTGGTTGACCGGCACCTTAACAGCCATTTCTATCAAGGTTTTATCATTAAAAATGATATACGGCGGCATGTTTTCTTCACGGGCAATCTCAAGCCTGAGCTCACGAAGCTTGTCGAAAAGTTTAAAGCCGGAGGTTGTAAGTGAACTGATTCCAACCGATCTCTTTTCAGCTTTAGTCTTGGCAGCCGGACGCTTATCTTCATCTGTGATCTTCACAAGAACCCTGTTCTCGGGATTTTTTAGCCTTTTTATATCCCCCATTTTCAGAACCTGGTATGCACCGAGCTGAAGATAACCTTCGAGGATAAGTTGTTCCACCAGTCTCAGGAGAAGACTTTTGCTTGACGAAGAAAGCGCTCCGTAGGACTTATAATTATCTGCACCTATCTGTTTTAATCTTGCGGTCTTTGCACCCAATACGGCATCAACGATGATAGTTCTTCCGAATCTTTCCTTTGCCTCGTAAACACAATTGATGATCTTTTTTGCAGCCTCGGTCATATCGATGGTTTCAAATTCCCTAAGGCAGTTTCCACAATCACCGCAGGGCTCCTTTGGCTGCTCCCCGAAATACTTAAGTATATAATTTCGAAGGCACTCCGTGGTATAGCAGTACCTTTCCATGGACTGCAGTCTCTGATTATCCCTCTCTCTTATGTTTTCAAGATCCATGGGATCAATGTCGGCTGTTTCCTTTTTCTCCAGCAAAAATTTGTTAATGACTACATCCTGCGCCGAATACAAAAGAATACACTTTGACTCAAGTCCGTCTCTTCCTGCTCTTCCGGCCTCCTGATAGTAGTTCTCCATGCTTTGGGGCATATTGTAATGAATGACAAATCTTACATTGGACTTATCTATGCCCATTCCGAAAGCATTGGTGGCAACAATGATACTTGTATAATCATAAACAAAATCATTCTGCATTTTCTTTCTATCAGCAGGATTCATTCCGGCATGATATTTGCCAACGGATAATCCTTTTTTAAACAGCATCTCAAAAACACTGTCTACATTCTTTCTTGTTGAACAGTAAATGATTCCGCTCTCACCGGGATGGTCTTTAATGAAATCCAAAAGGTATTTATCTTTGTCTTTGGGCTTCTCCACCTGGAAGAAAAGATTCTCTCTGTCAAATCCCAAAACCAGAGTATAAGGATTCCTGAGTCCCAGGATGCAGACTATATCTTCCCTGACATTTTTTGTGGCAGTTGCCGTAAACGCACTGATGATCGGTCTCTCATCAAGAAGCTTTACAAACTCTACGATCTTCATGTAGCTTGGACGGAAATCCTGTCCCCATTGGGAGATACAGTGAGCTTCATCTACTGTAAGCATTGAAATCCGTATGGATTTTGCAAGCTCGACAAATTCATCTGTCATGAGACGTTCCGGTGCCACATATATGATCTTGTAGGCTCCTTCTCTTACACTGTGTAAGGTTTCATAAAAGTCACCTCTGGAAAGGGAACTGTTTATGAAAGCAGAAGGTATCCCGGCTTCATTCAATGACTTAACCTGATCCTGCATGAGAGAAATAAGTGGGGATATGACAAGAGTAATCCCCGGCAGAAGCATTGCAGGAATCTGATAGCATACGGATTTACCGGCACCTGTGGGCATAACCGCAAATACATCCTGCCCCTTAAGAATGGAATCTATGATTCCCTTCTGGCCCGGTCTGAAATCATCATAACCAAATAATGTTTTCAGTGCCTCTTCGGGAGTTTTGAATTCCCTTATGGCCGGAGGATCAATGATATTTGAGGATGCCTCGTAATAATCCTCATAGTCATCCTGCTCTTCATAATCTTTCGCCATTTCAAACAAACTATTCCATTGTGAATCATCTAGGTCTCTATCGTTCATCCAATCGGTTCTCCTATGGTATTCATTCTAGACTTTAGGATAATAACACAGCCCAACTGATTTTCATATCGTCTATTTTCAGACCACATCACACCTTTTAATATACATATGTAATAACTGCCGGATATTGTGTAAAATAACAAGAAGCAACAAATTTGTATATATCCATCAGCTATTAGTTTTCCAAAAAATTTACATAACCAAGTGACCGCAATCAACTACAAGTTCTGCTCCTGTTACACAGGCGGCTTCATCACTTGCCAAATAAAGTACACCATCGGCAACGTCTTCCGGTCCTGATATATGCGGTGGTAGAGGATTGTACTGCTTTACACGATCAGCCATGGCCTGATTATCCTTTAAATATCCCTCAAGCATCGGAGTCATGATCGGTCCTGGATGGATAGAATTTACACGAACATTTTTCTCTGCCAGATAATATGCTGCATGCTTTGTCAGAGATCTTCCTGCGCCTTTAGATGCACTATAAGCTGCAGATGCATTATC
>JAGAXP010000266.1 GCA_017940955.1 Oribacterium sp. | reverse complement strand
TTTGAGAAAAGTCCGCGGGCAACGCCGAGACGCATAACCTGACGAACAGCGATTCCGGCTCCGGCACCAACTACAGCCTGAGGCTGGAAAGCACCCCTGAAGATAGAAATGATGGCCGGGATAACATTCGCATGATTGATGATAAGCATTATCACTGAGGCTACTACATAGAGTCCGGCCATGAAAGGGACAACCTTTTCGGTAAAGGAAGCGATACGGCTGATTCCGCCAACAAAGATAAATGCAGAAATAACGGCAACAAAGATACCAACTACCCACTTTGGCATTCCGAAGGCTGTAAAGAAAGCATCGCTTATGGAATTTGACTGGACCATATTTCCCATGATTCCAAGTGACAGGATAGTCATGACTGCGAAAAATACTGCAAGCACCTTTCCGAAGCTTCCCTTGAAGGCTTCCTGGATGTAGTAAACCGGACCTCCGATAACTTCGCCGTTTTCATCTCTTGCTTTTGTTTTCTGGGCAAGAACGGCTTCTCCGTATATGGTAGCCATACCAAAGAAGGCAGCCAGCCACATCCAGAAGATTGCACCTGGGCCTCCGCCCACAAGGGCAGTAGCGCAGCCTGCGATATTACCGGTTCCTACCTGGGCTGCAATAGCGGTTGCCAATGCCTGAAATGAACTCATTCCGTCATTTTCACTGGCATTACCCTTAAGTGAAAAGTTTCCGAATACCCGATGCCATGCACTTGGAAATCTTCGGATCTGAACAAAGCCTGTCTTTATAGAGAAAAACAATCCGTTTCCTATCAAAAGGAACAAAAGAACAAACCAGATTTTGTCATCCAAAAGAACGATAATGTTGTTTAAGTTATCCACTGTGATACTCCCCCTTAGAGCTGTCAGAAGCTTTAGATAAGCGTAAGAGCAGCTGAATGCTTAAACCTGCATCGATGACAAATCACCGGTCAAACAGCAGCACCTGAAAAACGGCAATGCGGGATAATAAAACAAAAATCCTACGGAAATACAATTACAGAAACGTAACAGGAATAAACTCGTCGAACCCGAATCCGACCAAAAGATCATGCTGATAAGCACAAAGATTTTGAACATATTTGCAAACTCAGAAAACTGACTTTTCCAAACGAACGATTATACATCCCATGATCAAAGCTTGGATGCATCCGTCAGATATCCATGTTTACAAATATAAAAAATTAACCCTCTGTCCTTTTGCCTGAGAGATTGGGGCAGGATCAATGAAAAATCCTGAGCCTTTGCACCTTCGGCACTCTAAAAGAGCTTCTCCAGAGTTCACTCCGTTATTAGTCTCCGTCCGTTACAGACTCCTGAGAGTTTTACTCCTTCGGCAGGTTATCATATCGAACAATTCAATGTCTATCTCCGGGATGCTGTTTAAGCAAAACAGGAAATAATAAACAACCACTTTTCTAATAACTTCTACGTATATTTATTTGCCCGAATAGCGTATCATCCGACTGCATATGCGTCAAGAAGGACCCCGATGCTATAATTATTAGATATAGCAAAGGCATACAAGCAAACGCTTATATGCCTTTTAGTTATGCTCTTTCAGCTTTCATTTCTTTTTTCTTTTTATACATATTTTCGTCAGCCATATTGAAAAGCTGATCATAGGTCATGCCCTCAGGTGAAGTAACGGGATCGAAATCCGCTATGCCATAGGCAGCCGAAACCTTTACCTCTACAGGAATATCAGCTTTGGCTCTGAAATTCATTTCATTTTCAAGATATTCAAGTATATTATACCTTTCGTTATAGTCTCTTGATTCCGAAAGAAATACCACGAACTCATCCCCTCCTATACGGAACATTGGACTGTTGATAAACTTTCCCGAAAAACATCCGCAGCAGTTTATGATATATTTATCCCCCATGGCATGACCGTAGGCATCATTTATGTTCTTCAGATTATTGATATCGATCACGATGATCGATAATGCCTTTTTTCTGTTTTTTATCGCATCTTTAACTGTTTTTATATACTCCTCATAAGCAGCCTTGCTTTTAACACCGGTCAGAGGGTCAATATAGGCGATTCCCTTTATCTGTTCAACATAGCTCTTCAAAACCATTACGTTTTTGGAAAAGCTGACGGTGAGATCCCCGATCTCATCATTGGACTCAGGACGCAGATCAACCTCCAGATCTCCTTCTGCGATCCTTGAGGCCGATATCCTCAGCTTTTGTATAGGTTTGATGATCCGGTAAACCATATTCATGGTCAGCACGAAAAACAGCATACTTATAAGCAGGGCAGCAGCCACGATACGTGTAGTAAGCCTGCTTCTTTCCTCAAGAATAGACTTAAGGGGAGTAGTGAGGACCAGCTTCATATTATTATTAAGGCTTCTCCAGTTAAGCTTTCTTACTTCACCTCTGTACTCATATGTGATAAGTTTTTCATTCTTATTCTCGGTTCTTATCTGCTGGGAGATCTTTGTAAAATCACTGTTGATAGACCCAAGATTCGTTCCCGCCTCCAAAAACTTATGATAAATGATGGTTCCTTTATTGCTTAAAAGGAAAGCCGCACTTCCTTCATAGGGCTGTATATTGTCTATATATTCAATGATGTCGGAAAAATCTATGTCCATTCCTATGGCGCCTATAAAGGTTCCGCCTTTAAACAGAGGCTCAATATATGAAATCTTGTTTATATCCAGTTCGGGGTCATATTTTACATTTGTCCAGACACCTGCTTTTTGTTCTTTGGCCAGATAATACCAGCTGACCCTGGGGTCTTCCATACTATAATCCGAAATATTAACAGGCTCCACAAATGTAAAGGTTCCGCCGGCAACCGATTTCCTGTAACAAAAAGCATTATCTTTACTACAGATTTCAGGATCCAGCTGAAAATAATAACTGTAGATCCATTTATCATTATCCACCAGGAAATTCAAAACATTTCGCATTTCCTGAAGATAACTCTCTCTATAAAAAGCATCCTCAAAACTGCTTATATTAACAAGATTTGTTGAGGCATATAAAGAACCTTCGTCTACACATTCTGCCATATTTCTCAATGCGTTATTGAGATAATTAGCGGCATCGCTGACGGTAAGCTCAATAATTCTGGCCGAATCCTTATCCAGTATCGACACAGCAGAAACCAGCCCGACACCTCCGATGATAAACGTCGTAAATAGAGTGCAGGCAAGTATAAGCGCTGCAAATTTTGTCTGTAATGATATGTATGGTCCCTGACCTTTACTCATAACCTTTTCTATACTCCTCATTTATTAACGCTGTTTTTTAGAGCCTTAATATCTGACATTCATATGTAAATCTGATTGGCTGTTAATGCATATTAATAAGCGGTTCCGCAGAGATCGATATGGATATAGCCCCGCCGGTTCCGCTGTCTATGTACAAATTTTTGTCATCCCGGCGGTTTATGATATGTCCATAACAAAGAGAACCTTTAAGGATTTCAATGGACTGCTAAAAACGGCATACTTCTCCCGCCTGCTCATTTTATATATCGGAGAAAATGCTTATCTTATTAGTCTTATGAAGGAGGCAATTTAAAATGTATTACGAAAATTACAGTGTTGTCGGAATAGTAAACGGACAGAAGATCAGATTCGCAACGGAAGAAGAGTACAACGAGTATATAAATTCGATGGAAGAAGATGATTGAAAAACAGGCTGCCTTTAAAAGGCAGCCCGTTCATTACATATTTTTGATTATATCTTAGATACATGTATATCCGCCGTCAACCGGTATCATAACACCGTTAACATAGGTTGAGGCAGGTGATGCAAGGAAAAGAGTAGTGGTATCAAGCTCGCCTTCCTTACCGTAACGCTCCATAGGGATAGCTCCCTTTGCGTACTCCTTGAACCAGTCGGAATCAAGTGTCTCCTGTGTGAGCGGTGTCCAGAAGTAACCCGGGCAGATGGCATTAACCGTGATGCCGTATTTGCCCCACTCAGCAGCAAGTGCTCTGGTAAGATTAACAACACCACCCTTTGCAGCATGATATGGGCTTGCAGGTGCGATCTTATTTCCAACGAGACCGTACATTGAAGCTATATTGATGATACGTCCGTATCCGGCAGGAATCATAGCCTTCTTGGCAGCCGCACGTGCAACCTTGAAGGAACCAAAGAGGTCAATGTTTACTTCATTGGCAAACTGATCATCTGTGATATCTTCAGCAGGAGCAACAGCACCTGTACCTGCGTTGTTGATAACGATATCGATCTTTCCGAATTTCTCCAGAACCTTATCAATCATACCTTCTACCATTTCGGTATCAGTTATATCACATCTTACAGGAAATGCTTCAACACCGTAATCCTTTGTGAGCTCCTTTGCCACTTCCTCGATCAACTCCTGACGACGGGCTACAGGAACGATAGCAGCACCCTGGTTTGCCAGTGCCTTTGCCATCTGAACTCCCAGTCCGGTTGAACAGCCTGTAACAATTGCAACATTTCCCTTTAAATCAAAATAATTTTTCATGATCATACCTCTTTCCCGGTCAGAAACCGACATATTAATACCCATTCCGCCGCCTTTGGTCGGCGGCACAAATAGTGATGAAAAGTATTTTTCACACTATTCCTTATATGTTAAGTAAATATAAGTGTCAAAAGGGTTCCGGCTATATTGAATGCGTCTGCACCGAAACCTCCAACCTCTATATAATACAATTATTTTGAAATTGGGTCAATTCATATAAAAAAAAGGCCAAAAAATCACTTATTTTATATAAATTGTCATATCACGAAAGTCTGTCCCTATTTTTGTTCCGGCACAAGGCAGAAAAATGATATATGTCACTTATGTGTCATACTCCCACGGTTAAAACCGTGGGCTTTCCCGCTTACTTATTTGTAACATTATGATTCAAAAAGAGCATCAAATTCTTCATTGGACGACACCTTTTCCAGTGTATGGTTAATGTTTCTGAAATGATGTTTCAACTCATCCTCCAGTGCCTGTCTGTCATGACCTTCGATAGCATCTGCAATTCGTTCATGCTGGGAAACAATATTGATGCTGTCATCATATTTCCGGTCGTCGCTTCTCTCCACCCCGAGAGCAAACCGTCTGGCTCTTATATAATGAATATCATATCTTCCGGTATGCTCCTGAACAAACTCCTTGTGCTGCAAATGATAAAAGAAATCATGGAACAGTGTATCTGCTTCTGTAAGCTTCTCCATCTCATTAAAGGAAATCATGGTCTTCTGATCATTAATCATGCCCCGGAGAAGAGGAACCAGCGGATCCAAAAGTCCTGCATCAAAAGCATCAAGAACCACTCTGGTTTCAAGAACCTCCCTTAGATATCTGACTTTTCTGACCTTATCAAGATTAATCTTACTTACAAAGCTGCCCCTTTGAGGCTGGGATTCAAGAGCGCCTTCTATATTGAGACGTCTGACAGCTTCTCTTACAGGAATACGGCTGCAATTAAACTGTTCAGCAAGACCAAGCTCACTGAGTTTTACCCCGGGGCGCAGCTCCAGTGTTGCAATTCTGTTCCATAAATAATAGTGTATTTCCTCAGGTAATTTGGGAGTCTCAACCATGTCATTATCTGTTTTCATCATATCCCTCTCGAACTTGTATACATTTATATGATAAAAATAAATCAATTCCGGAATTAAATCAAGTCTGAAAGCGAAATTAGGGTTGTAGTATACATTTGTAATCGTTGATTCGATAAAACTTCAGAAACCTATGGCAGCTTTATCAAAAAGTCGGGCACCGGTCTTGCCGGGCGCTTTATTTATGCCGGCTTTTCAAACTGTATCAAATGAAACAGCCGGTTGACCACCAACCCCGTCCCCATGGCCCACCGGCAGAACCGGTACTATCAAATAAAGAACCGATTATTTGATTATGATTTTTTTGTTGACTTTTTTTCTGAAAAGGATTAGTATTGCATCATCAAAACTGGTATACACTTTGAGGACGCTTTAATCCCTCAATTATCAAAGCATTATTCTAAAAAGGAGATTTTATTATGGAAATGACATTTCGTTGGTATGGTTCAAAGTTCGATTCCATCAGCCTGCAGCAGATCAGACAGATTCCCGGTGTGACCGGTGTTATCACAACACTTTATGATACAACTCCCGGTGAAGTATGGTCACAGGAGAGGATCCATGCTTTAAAAGAAGAGGTTGAGGCTTCCGGTCTTCACATCAGCGGAATCGAATCTGTTAACGTTTGTGATTCCATAAAGGTTGGTGACAAGGATCGCGACAAGTATATAGCAAACTATATCGAGACTCTTGAGAATCTCGGCAAGGAAGACATTCACCTTGTATGCTACAACTTCATGCCTGTATTTGACTGGACAAGAACAGAGCTTGCACGTAAGAATCCAGACGGATCAACAGTTCTTGCCTACAGCCAGAAAGCCATCGATGCCATCAACCCGGACGACCTTGCTTCTTCCATGGAGAAGATGTCACAGGGCACAGTTCTTCCCGGCTGGGAGCCTGAGCGTATGGCCAAGCTCAAGGATCTTTTCGATATGTACAAGGATGTTGACGGCGAGAAGCTTTTCGAGAATCTTGTATACTTCCTTAAGGCTATCATGCCGGTATGCAACAAGTACGATATCAAGATGGCTATCCACCCGGATGATCCTGCATGGTCAGTATTCGGCCTCACAAGAATCATCAACTCAGAGGAGAACATCCTTCGTCTTATGAAGGCAGTTGATGATGTTCACAACGGTGTAACCTTCTGTTCAGGTTCCTACGGCACAAACCTTGAGAATGATCTTCCTCACATGATCCGCGTACTTAAGGGCCGTATTCATTTTGCTCACGTAAGAAATCTGAGATTCAATGATACCTCCCGTGAGAACTACGATTTCCAGGAGGCATGCCACATTTCCAGTGACGGAAACTTCGACATGTATGAGATCGTTCGTGCCCTTTATGAGACAGGTTTCGACGGACCTATCAGACCCGATCACGGAAGAAGCATCTGGGATGAGGTTGGCAAGCCGGGCGTAATGCCGGGATACGGACTCTATGACAGAGCCCTCGGCGCTACATACATTCAGGGACTTTGGGAAGCAATCGAGAAGAGTGAGAAGAGACTTGGAGGAAACTAAAATGCGTTTAACCCTTGAAGGATTAAAGGATAAAGAAGCATGGCAGAAGGCAGGCGTAAAGCTCCCTGCCTATGACATTGAAAAAATTGCAGAGAATACAAGGAAGTCCCCTGTCTGGGTTCACTTCGGAATCGGAAACATCTTCCGTATTTTCATTGGCGGAATCGCTGATAAGCTTATCGGGGAAGGTGCACTTGATAAAGGAATCACCTGTGTTGAGACCTTTGACTTTGACGTAGTGGACAAGATTTATGATCCTTATGACAATCTTGTACTGGGCGTAACATTAAAGGCTGACGGCTCAACAGAGAAGCAGGTTATCGGTTCCCTTACCGAAGCCATCAAGGCTCAGTCTCAGGTACCTGCTGACTGGAATCGCCTCAAGGAAATCTTCACAAACCCTGATTTCCAGATGGCAAGCTTTACCATCACAGAAAAGGGCTATGCTCTTAAGAATGCTTCCGGCGAGTATTTCCCGTTTGTTCAGGCAGATATCGACAACGGTCCCGAGAAGCCGGGTGCAGCCATGGCCATCGTTACAGCACTTCTTTTCGAGCGTTTCAAAGCCGGAAAGTATCCTGTTGCCATCGTAAGCTGCGACAACTGCTCACACAACGGCGAGAAGCTCATGAGCTCCATCGTAACAATGGCAGAAGAGTGGGAGAAGAAGGGTTTTGTTCCTGCAGATTTCATCGCTTACCTTAAGGATGAGAAGTTCGTAGCCTTCCCCTGGTCCATGATCGACAAGATCACTCCGAGACCTGCAGAGTCTGTTGAGGCAGAACTCGAGAAGCTCGGAATCGAGAACATGAAGCCTGTTATCACCTCAAAGCGCACCTACATTGCACCTTTTGTTAATGCAGAAGGCCCCCAGTATCTCGTTATCGAAGACAAGTTCCCCAACGGACGTCCCGCACTTGAGAAGGCCGGCGTTTATATGACAGACCGCGACACTGTTAATAAAGTGGAGAGAATGAAGGTAACAACCTGCCTTAACCCTCTTCACACAGCACTTGCAGTTTACGGCTGCGTTCTTGGTTATGACCTTATTGCGGATGAGATGAAGGATAAGGAGCTCAAAGAGCTTGTTCACAGAATCGGACCTGTTGAAGGTATGCCTGTTGTCACCGATCCCGGCATCCTTTCACCTGAAGCCTTTGTTAATGAAGTCATCAACGAACGTATCCCTAACCCCTTCATGCCTGATACACCTCAGCGTATCGCAACCGATACCTCTCAGAAGGTTGGCATCCGTTACGGCGAGACTATCAAGAGCTATGTAGCAAAGTACGGCGATGCAAAGAAGCTAGAGGCTATCCCTCTTGCCATTGCCGGCTGGCTCAGATATCTTCTCGGTGTTAATGATAAGGGTGAAGCATTTGAACGTTCCTCAGATCCTATGCTTGATTCACTCACAGAGACGCTCCGCGGCATCGAGCTCGGAAAGCAGGAGACTGTAGGCGACAAGTTAAAGCCTATTCTTTCCAATGTCAACATCTTTGGTTCAGACCTCTATTCAGTCGGTCTCGGAGAGAGAATCGAAGAGCTTTTTAAAGAAGAAATCGCAGGTGCCGGCGCAGTAAGAGCCACACTTGTTAAGTATCTCGGATAATTTAATACCATAAAACATCGAAGGTGAAGTTTCCCATGCATGAGAATCCTCACTTCCGACATTATCAAGTACCACAAGGGGGCGGTTCTCGTCGTCGAGAACCGCCCCCTGTGGTACTTTGTCATACCCGGGTAACAGTTCAGTCGGTGGCCAGGGGGATAAATTATCCAAAATGATAAATAAAGCTTTCATCTTAGGCTGTGTCTTTGGTATGATTACTTACTGAAAGCAATTATGATTTTTGCTGCAGCGTTTTTCCGACAACAGATTTCAGTATCCAAAAGCAGCAGTAAACTCAGAAAAAGAAAGTAGACATTATGCGTATTATTTTTGCCACCCATAACAAGAACAAAATGAAAGAGATCAGGCAGATCCTTGGCGATGTGACTGAAGATATCGTAGCAAAGAGTGAGCTCGGAATCGACTTCGAACCTGTTGAGACAGGAAAGACCTTTGCAGAAAATGCCGAGCTCAAGGCTTCCGGCATAAGAAGCTATATGCTTGCCCACGATATGCTTGAGGACGATGACATTATCATGTCGGACGACTCCGGATTATGCGTAAATTACATGCTGGGTATGCCGGGTATTTACAGCGCAAGATATCTCGGTGAAGACACCTCCTATGATGTCAAAAATGCAAGAATCATCCATGAACTCAGATTCGCAGAGGGAGATGAAAGAGCAGCACATTTTGCCTGCAGTATCTGTGCGGTATTTGCCGACGGAAGAGTCTTTCACACAGAAGGAAAATTCGAAGGCCTCATAGCAAAAGAGCCTAAGGGAACCAACGGTTTCGGTTACGATCCCATACTGTACCTTCCCGAATACGGAAAAACTTCCGCAGAACTTACGGCAGAGGAGAAAAACAGTATGTCCCACAGAGGAAAAGCCCTGAGAGCCATGCGGGAGCTTTTAAAGCGTGTTATCGGGGAAGACAAAGAAAAAGGCATTAACAGCGGTGCGTTTCCCGAAAGAAAGGAGGGCAGCGGACTTGTCCGCCCCTTTCAGACAGCCCTGATAGTCAGCGATTCTCATCGTAAGGATGACAATCTTAAAGATGTTCTGAAAAGACTCGGAATGATTGATTATCTCATACATCTCGGGGATTCCGAGGGAACCGAGCATATGATAAAGCAATATGCCGGTGACGGTGTTGAATGCTACTTTGTCCAGGGCAATAATGACTTTTTTACCGAACTTCCGAGAGAACAGGTGATCACTCTGGGTAAACACAAGTGCTTCCTTACCCACGGTCACTACTACGGAGTCGGCATGGACCTTACCCAGCTTACAGAGGAAGCTAAGGCCCGGGGCTGTGATATCGCAATGTTCGGTCATACCCACCGGCCTTATCTCAAGGATATAAACGGTGTAACCTGCATAAATCCCGGTTCCATCAGTTACCCGAGACAGTCAGACAGACGTCCGTCCTATATGGTTGTGGACGTAAGCGAAGAGGGTGAGCTGACTTACCACCAGGTATACCTGAAGCTCCACTGATTTTTTCAAAAACCCATCGGGGGAAACGCTATACAGCGTTTCCCCTTTTTTTACCCGGCACCGGCAGGGATCGTCCCTGCCGGTCGGGACGATTCTTGCCGGTCGGGACGATTCTCGCCGGTCGGGACTGTTCTTGCCGGTGAGTAATGCCCCTGCCGGGACATGTTCATTCTTTAAAAATATAGTAAATTCCCTCTTGTAAGCCGGACGATAATCCTTTATAATACCTAAATGTAAGCGGTTACAGTCGCGTGTATACCAAAGGTGATGCCAATCCCCCGTGCATTACCGCATATGATAAGTTTTTATATTGAAAATAAAGGAGATATGTTATGACACAACAAGATTTTATGGCTAAGCTTGCAGAGATCAAGGTTTGTCCTGTAGTAGTTATCGATGATGTTGAGGATGCAGTTCCTCTTGCAAAGGCTCTTGAGGCCGGCAAGCTTCCTATGGCTGAGGTTACCTTCAGAACACCTGCAGCAGCAGAAGCCATCGCACGTATCGCCAAGGAGTGTCCAAATGTTGTAGTTGGTGCAGGAACAGTCATCGATCGTGAGCAGTGCACACGTGCCATCAATGCAGGCGCTCAGTTCATCGTTGCACCTTCATTCTCTGACGAAGTAGCACAGTGCGCTATCGGACACGGTGTAGCTTACTGCCCGGGAACATGTACTCCTACAGATATCACAAACGCATTAAGATACAACCTTCCTATGGTTAAGTTCTTCCCTGCAGGAAACTACGGCGGACTTAAGACCATCAAGTCACTTGCCAGCGTATTCCCTCAGCTCAAGTTCATGCCTACAGGCGGAGTAAATGTTGACAATGTCAACGAGTATCTCGGTTTCGACAAGATCATCAGTGTTGGCGGAACATGGGTATGCAAGAAGGATATGGTAGCAGCAAAGGATTGGGACGGAATCGCAAAGCTTTGCCGCGAAGCATACGATCTTACTCACTGATATGCCGGTTTTACGAGGGCCTCAAGGCCCTCGTAAAATAAAAATAAAAAAATAAAAATTTGTGTTGACATTCAATCAGCTATTCGCTAGAATAACTGAGTCGCTTAAAACGAGCGACAAATGAGTCAGTAGCTCAGCTGGATAGAGCAACGGCCTTCTAAGCCGTGGGTCGGGGGTTCGAATCCCTTCTGGCTCATTTCTCTTTAATAAAAGAGAATGACATTGGTTCGCTTAAGCGACCGTAATATGGTGGGTATAGCGTAGTTGGTTATCGCGCCAGATTGTGGTTCTGGAGATCCCGGATTCGAGTTCCGGTACCCACCCTTAGCCAGCAGGCTAAAGTGGGGCTATCGCCAAGCGGTAAGGCACAGGCCTTTGACGCCTGCATTCGTTGGTTCGAATCCAACTGGCCCTGTTTATGAGGCTGTAGCTCAGTCGGTAGAGCACTTG
>JAGAXP010000265.1 GCA_017940955.1 Oribacterium sp. | reverse complement strand
TGAAACCGGTGACGTCAACATGCGTCAGATATTTTCACATGCCTGACGGCATGATCTGAACTGCGGTCAGTGAAGTCTAAACAAAAACCACCATGCGTCGAACGCGCTTCGGCGCATGCGCTGATCGCGCGGAATAATCAAAATAAACAAAATTCCAACTCATTTCGCACCAATGAGAGGGAAGCATATGAACGTATATGATTTTGATGGGACAATTTTTAATTCGGATTGCGCGATAGGATTTGGCCTGTGGTGCATGAAGCGCCACCCGAAGCTCTGGTTTACTTATCTGCCGGGAGTGATAAAGGCTCTGATACTGCATAAAATTGGGAAGCTTCCGAATTACCGGCTTCAGCGACAATTGTTCAGTTATCTGACTATGATTGATGATTATGATACTCAGATTGAACTTTATTGGGACAAATACGAGAGCGGGATTTCCAAGTGGTATCTGGCTCAGAAAAGGTCCGATGATCTTATAATCAGCGCTTCTCCGGATTGTATCATCGGACCGATAGCGAAGAGACTTGGTGTGAAGTACATGGCAACGGAATATGATCGTGAATACGGGGTATTCCTGAACAATCTGATGTATGCCAGGGAAAAGGCAAAGTATGTAATTGACCATGGGTTTCCTGTGATTGATAATTTCTATTCTGACTCACTTTCGGATACTCCCCTTGCCTTATGTGCCGAGAAGGCTCATCTGGTAAAGAACCATGCAGCTACGGTAGTGGATTGGCCGGAACTCGATGATGAAACCATGAAAAGAGTAAAAGATAAAATAGACACAGGATGGAGTATACATTTGAAAGAGGATTGATACATGTATTGCATCATTTATGACTTTGGTACCAGCAGTGTAAAAAGCTGTCTGTTTGAAATTGATACCGGAATAAAGCTTGTAGCCAGTGCAGTAGATGAATATGGACTTTATATTTCTGATGATGGCGGTGCCGAGCAGGATACAGAAGAGTGGTGGACTGCTATTTGCCGTACCACAAGGGAGATGTTTGAAAAATCAGAAGTTAAACCTAATGAAATAGAGGGAATTGCATTTTGCTCACAGATGCAGGGAACCGTTCTTGTTGATAAGGATGGAAATGCCTTGAGACCCCCTATGAATTACCTTGATCAAAAAGGAGCCGGTGAATATAAAAAGTGCATGGGTACAGGAATTATCAAGGTATCGGGCTGCAGCCTGTATAAGCTTTTGCGAAACCTGATTGTAAACTATGCCGCCAGTGTAAGTGCCAAAGATCCTGTCTGGAAATATAAATGGGTTAAAAAAAATGAACCTGAAGTTTACAGAAAAATATATAAATGGCTTGATATAGGAGGCTATCTTGTAGCGCGTACAACCGGAAAGATCGTACGCACTGCGGACGATGCATTTGCCACCTTTCTTTATGATACCAGAAAGGGAAAAGAGGGCTGGAACAAAGGTCTTCTGAAAATGTACGGAATAAATCCTGATCACATGCCGGACATCATTGACTGTACAGATTTGGTTGGAGGACTTACAAAAAAAGCTGCGGATGACATGGGGCTTATAGAGGGGACACCTGTATTTGGCGGAGGCGGAGATATGACCTTCGTTAATATAGGTGCCGGATGCGTAAGACCGGGAGATACACATATATACATTGGCACATCAGGCTGGGTGTCTACATATATGGATCATCAGACTGTGGATCTGGATGCCATGATAACCGGTGTTTTATCTGCAAAGAAGGGCTACTTCAGTTACTATGCGGAACTTGAGACTGCCGGTAAGTGTTTTGAGTGGTGTGCGGAACATCTCGCACTTGACGAGGTTGGGATATATCTGGATAAGGTCATGATTACTGATATTGAGAGCAGGAATATAAGCCTCTATGACTATCTTTCTGCTGAAGTCAGCAAAGTTTCGCCGGGATCCAATGGCGTGATATTTACTCCATGGCTTCATGGAAACAGATGCCCCTTTGAAGATTCCAATGCCGGTGGAATGTTCTTTAACATAAGAATTAATAATGGGAAAAGAGATATGTTAAGGGCTGTCCTTGAGGGTATCTGCTTTCATCTTCGCTGGCTTTTGGAATGTCAGGAAAGAAAGGTAAAAACTTCCGATCCAATAAGATTTGTCGGTGGCGGTGCATTGTCAGACGTCACAAGTCAAATGCTGTCGGATATAACAGGAAGAACTATAGAGACAGTTGATAATACCCAGGAGGTTGGCGCAGTTGGCACAGCGCTTGTCGTTGCAGCCGGAATCAAGGGAGAGGATGTCCTTGAGCTTTCACGAAAGCTGGTAAGAGTAAAACATGTTTATAAACCCAATGCTGCCAACAAGGAAATCTATGAGAGAAATTACAAGGCGTTCAAGAGGCTTTACCGTTCCAATGCAAAGAACTTTAAGCAGCTTAATTCGCAAAGATACAGATAAATCCGTATAACTTACAGGATATTTATACTGTGATTTGCCCCGCCGATAATAATCGATATAAGGAGAGATGATATGCTTGCAATGAAATTGATTAAGCTGCTTATAATTCCGGAGATAATTTTAATAGTGATTATTTCTATCACATCATTTGCAGGATGGGAGAAAGACAATATCGGCTGGTGGTATAAGCATCAGGATGGATCGTATACCAAGAGCAATTGGGAACAGATCAACGGAAAATATTATTATTTCGACAACAATGGCTATATGCTTCATGATACTAAAACTCCGGATGGCTATATGGTGGGAGCTGATGGAGTATGGATCGAAAACATTGTGCCTTCAAAAACATCAAAGTCAAAAGAAGAGGCGGAAGAAAGTATTACATATTTAACATCGACTTCAGGTAATAATCACATTGTCAGACCGGAGGAAATAGTCACCAATAAATATTATGGCCCTGGAAAGGAAGAGAAAGAAGAAGATAAGAAATCTTCAAGGAAAAACAAGAAGAATAGCTCCAAATCCAAATCCAAATCAAAATATGAGACCATCTATAATGCTTATAAGGAAAGAATAGAGACGAGTGACGGAGATGTAGATAGTGTTTCTGAAATTTACGTGGAGGGTCTTGAAAAGATGGCAGGAATTTGTGTAGACAATAAGCTCAATGATTATAATACCTATAAAAAATGGGGCGTGAAACTTCAAGATGCCGCCACCGATAAAGCCGGAGGGGAGTTATCCAAAAAATACGATGTTTCTGATTATGTGAACTAAGATTTCTGCACTATGAATTAGCTCTGCCAAGGTGTTTTCTCAAGCGCACCTTAGGCGGAGCTTTTTTGAACACAAAAAAGAACCTCGAATCCATGAAGCACTCGCCATGTCATCTACCGTTCTTTTTCAATCACGAATCGTTTTGGATCTGTAAAGCACTCGCTACATCTCTTTAACTTGTTTACATTGTATCGATTTCTATACAATTAGTCAATGTGAAAATAATTTTCATTTTTAAGATATCGATACTTTTAAGATTTTTATTGGAAATGATAAAAAAATATCTCCCGGAGATCGAGATCATATACACACAGGGACGTGTCTCTGATCTGAAAAATAAGACGGTGGAAGAGTTGAAGAGTCTGAAAGATCTCGGAATGCGTGAGATTTCCCTTGGTGTGGAAAGTGGCGATGATTGGACGCTGGACCGGATCAATAAGGGTTATCACTCTACGGATATTCTGGAGCAGTGTCATAAACTCGAAGAGGCCGGTATCGACTACTGGATGACCTTCCTGAACGGTGTCGCAGGAAGAGAACACAGCTATGAACACGCTGTCCATTCTGCTGAAATATTCAGTCAATGTAAACCTATGTTGGTGGGCACCGGTGGATTGACTCTTTTCCCCGGAACACCTCTGCTTGAGGAATCACAGCATGGAGAGTTTGAGCCTTTGAGTGAGAAGGAAATGCTGATCGAACTGAAGATTTTTATCGAGAACCTGACCTGTGATTGCAGCTTTATTACGCATCATACTATCTCCGGCGCCAACCTGACCGGACCTGACTTTCTTCGCCGCAAGGATAAAATTATTGCTGCACTGAATCATGAGATTCAGCACGGCGATCTTGAGCACATGGCAGAGATTCGCCGAAACAAGAGAACTCTATAATTGAGAAGAACATATGAAAGAAAAGATTATATTCTGAAGATTTAAGGTGTTCTATAAAACTATGTTACAATAGGAAGTATTAAAAATACCTAAAAGAAAGGGGACAAATCATTATGGGAAGACTTGATGGTAAAGTAGCAATCGTAACTGGTGCAGGCATGGGACTTGGAGCAGCGATAGTAAAGCGATTTGCTGAAGAAGGTGCTATTGTTGTAGGAACAGCAAGAAGAGAAAACAACGTTCAGAATGTAATGGACGAACTCAGAAAAAACGGTGAATATGAGTTATTGGCT
>JAGAXP010000264.1 GCA_017940955.1 Oribacterium sp. | reverse complement strand
CTCATATTATATCCGGATTTCCATGGGAAATTCGGATGCCGCCCAGCCGGCGAGGCTGGTTTCGGCTTTAGCCGAAATCAAACGAAAATGCCCGCGCGTAGCGCATTCAAATGGCATTTTCTCCGATTTCTTGTTAAGAGATTTCTCTCTTTTAGTTCTCTTCCCGTTCAGAACTAAAAGCTTGGCTTTATTTGTTCTGTCCGTTTTTCTTTACTGCGATTGTATTATTCGCTTTAGACCTTTTTGGTCTCGCTTCAGATCTTTATAGATCTTCCGCTTCTGAATCTTCTTTTTAGAATCTTCAGGGTCTGTGTATTAATCGATCTTTGATTTTCAAGGTTCTTTGCACTCATAATTCAGAACTGGTGTTCCGCATCTCTTGAGTGCTCACATAATATATCAACTCTCAAGACAGATGTCAAACACTTTTTTCAAAAATAATTTTTATCCCTTTTTGAAATTATTTTTATCCTTTTTCCGGTACATAAATTCTTTACATGTAAAATGAACCCAGTGTCTCAAACAGAATGTCCGGCTCCACCGGTTTCGTTAAATGGGCGTTCAGACCTGCCTGAAGGCTTCTCTGCACGTCTTCGTCGAAAGCATTGGCCGTAAGGGCAATGATAGGGATTTCCTTTACATCGCTTCGCTCCAGGTTCCTGATAACCTTTGTGGCCGTAAGACCGTCCATCTCAGGCATACGCATATCCATGAGTATGGCAAAATAATGATTCTCCGGATGACCTTCAAACATCTCCACTGCTTTCTTTCCGTTAACTGCCACATCCACTTCAATGCCCCGGGATTCAAGTATCATCTTCATGATTTCAGCATTGATCTCTATGTCTTCCGCAAGAAGTATACGTTTTCCGGTGAAATCCTTATCCCCGTTCTTTTCGGTTTTAACAATATTCTTTCGCTTAAGGGCACTTTCGAATTCTTCAGAAATATTTGACGCAAAAAGAGGCTTTGAAATAAAGCTGTCTACTCCATTTTCCATTGCATTATCAAGAATGTCATCCCACTTATATGCAGTCAGGATGATTATAGCCGCCTCATCTCCCACGACGGATCTTATGCGTTTTGTAGTTTCGATACCATCAAGCTCCGGCATTTTCCAGTCAACAAGGATAAGCCTGTATGGATTACCCCTGCCCCTCATCAGCATTATCTTCTCTATGCCCTCGGCACCTGAAAGAGCCGTATCTGCGAAAATCCCATTTTTCTCCAGCACAAGCTTACCATGTTCACAGTCAACAGGGTCATCGTCAATGATAAGAATGTTTATATCCTTCATGGAGCCATATTGTGTTTCCGTGTCATCCTTCTTATGGGGCGAATCCTCCAGTGTCACGCATATCCTAAAGGTGGTTCCTTCATGCTTAACACTTTCTACCTGGATATTGCCGTTCATCATCTCAACGATATTTTTGGTAATGGCAAGGCCCAGCCCCGAGGAACCGTATTTATTGGTACTGGTGGCATCCTCCTGGGAGAAGGTATCAAAAATATGAGGCAGGAATTCTTCGCTTATTCCGATACCTGTATCCTTTACTGTAAACTCCAAAGTACTTTTTCCGTCATACTGCGCTTTTCGGCGGATGCCAAGCTCTACTGCCCCTCCACCCGGGGTAAACTTCACGGCATTACCCAGAATATTGATGAGAACCTGCTTCAGCTTCATGCTGTCACCGATATAGAAATCATCGATTTCTCCGTTTATACGACAGGAGTACTGAAGCCCCTTATCCGAACACTGCCCACTGAAGAAAGTGTTTATGGCTTCAATAAACTTTGATATGGAAAATTCCTCGTTTCGGAGAACCATTCTTCCTGATTCAATGCGGGACATATCCAGAATGTCATTGATAAGGTTAAGCAGATGCTCCGCAGAGGTGCCTATCTTTTCAAGATATTCCCTGGTCTTTTCCGGAGTTTCCGGATCATTCAGGGCTATGTTATCCAGTCCGATAATTGCGTTCATGGGCGTCCTGATCTCATGACTCATGTTGGACAGGAAGGCTGTCTTTGCTTTATTTGCCTGTTCTGCTGCTGCCAGTGCATCATTCAATGCGGTCTGTTGTTCCAGAAGCTTTTCCTGAAGCTTAAGCTGGTGTTCCATCTCCTGCTGCTTCACACGGTTTTCCGCCTCCGAGGTCTCCTTTGCAAGAGTAAGGTCAGCATTCTTTCTCATCTGCAGGATGATAAAGGAAAACATTGATATAAGTACTATTGCTGCAAATGCTGACTGGATAATGCTTCTCTGTATGATCCCGTTTGAGATCGAACTGATCTTTGAAGATATAACGCTTTCCCTGATGAGATAGGTCAGCATCCATTCGGTTCCTTCTACATTAACATAGGCCAATGTCTCCGGCGTACCATTATAAGAAAAGGATACTTCTCCGCTCTCTTTATTTTTGAAATCATCAAGTACCTTCTGATAGGAGGAATCTTTTGTGAATTCAGCATTTTCAAGAGCTTCGAGAAGATTATCTTCAACGGCAAGTCCTCCAAGAACAGTGTTGCTCAGAGCCACGCCCGTATCCGTATAGATATTGCAGAAGGTGGAGTCTGTGATACCGGCTCCCATGGAAGCTCCCTGAAGCATTTCCTTCATATCGATCTCCATGAAGCATACCCGGAACTCTTTACCTGAAAAGGTAATACCGCTGACAGGAAGAGCTATGACAACCTTTTTGTCGGGGGTTTTCAGATTCAGTACGGATATCTCCGGAGCACTTATGTTTTTATGATCAAAATTATAGTCATCGATATTGGTCTGGTTTCCCAATGATGTATATATGAGCCCATCATCATCCACAAAGGCAAATTTTTCCAGGTGGTACAGCTGCTTCATCTTTGCCTGAAATGCCTTAAGATGCTCTGTATCGGACAGATCCTCTTCTGTCATAAGGGAGAGAGCCACCTTCAGATCCCTGATCCGGTTCTGAAGATTATTAGCCACCACCTGTTCCCTTCGTCCCGCAAGCTCATCGAGATAAAGCGTGCTGACGGAATGAATTGCACGCTCGGTGTCACTTCTGGCAGCACTGCTAAGGATCATGGTACCTATGACCATTATAAGGATCAAGGCTGTCCCGCCCAGGATCACGGTTACCATCAATGGCATATTTCCAAATCGTTTCTTCAATTTATCTGTTGTGTTCATAGTCATAGTTTCCATTCAAAAAAGGATGATCATTTTGCCGTTTATCACTCTGATTATACCATCAGCATGAAAGGAACGGACCGCATAAAAAGATTAATTTTCTATATAATTGTTTTATTCATTCTTTTGGGCGATAACTATACTTCTCAATATACTGAGAGGGTGACATGCCATATTCCTTTTTAAAAGCCCTGTAAAATCCCGAATAATTTTGAAAACCGTACTGTGCGCACACATCACCGATCAGTTGTCCATCCCGTGCTGCCTCACAACAGGCTGAAAGGCGTTTTTTTGTGATATATTGATGAAGCGAGAGTCCTGTGTTCTCCTGAACAAGATGTGCTATATAGTACTTATTCAGATAAAAATGTTCACTCAGGGCATCAAGGCTCAGATCATCCTCCAGATGTGTGGATATATAGTCTGTTATAGTCTGATATGCCGAAACTCCTTCATTTGCCGCTGCCTTTTCATTCTCGTGATAGACAATGCGGTTCAGATTCAGCAGAAAGTCCTGCAGGAGATTTTCAATCTTGGCTTCTTTTCCAAATCTTTCTGTATGAAGCTCCTCGAGCATCCCGATAAGTTTACTTTTAATGCTATTGTGCGCCAATGTATCCAAATGATGCACATACTCTTCTTTTTTTAATGCTTTATCAAACAGGTAATTATATGCCTGAGACTTTTTATTCAATTCTTCAACAAGAGAGCTTCTTATCCAAAACACAAACCTTCTGTAAACATTATCACCTTTATTTTCAGAACACGGCTGAGCTTTATACCTGTTCGCAGCTTCCGGGTTCTCAAAATCTTTAATTTTATCAATAATGTCCACCCCCGGCACTGCTCTGTGTCTTACTTTTGGCGGTACAACCGCAATATCCCCCGGCTTCATTTCATACATGTGTTTTTCTATTTCCAGACAAACATCACCTTCTTCAAACAGATATATCTCATAAAATGAATGTGCATGCTTTTCCAGATTGGGAAATCTTGTGTCGCTGTAATAGTAAATCTCAAATGAATCGGATTCCATCTTTTGATGTGTATCAAAAATAGACTGAAGCTTTCTTTTCATCAAATATCTTCTCCTCATCTGTCAGCGCTGTCTTTGTGATTTTCATATCAAAATATACCGCAAGTTTGGAAATGTTTGCAACAACCGAGGCAATTCTTTTTCATTTGATCAAAAGCTAAAATATAGTGACATAAGACAAGCGAATACATATTGGAGATAATCATGAAATTAACAAATGAAGCATTGAAAGATAAATCTTTTTGGACAGCGAGAGGCTATCGTCTTCCTTCTTTCGACAGAGAAGATATGATCAGAAAAACATGTAATAAACCTACCTGGATCCATTTCGGGGCAGGTAACCTCTTCAAAGCATTTCAGGCTGACGCGTGTCAGCGTATCCTTGACATGGGGCTTACCGATAAAGGCATCATCGCGGCTGATCGCAGGGAGAAAAAACCTGAAGAGAATGATAATCTTACAGTCAAGATTACATTAAAGGCAGATGGAACAACCGAAAAGGCTGTTATTGGTTCCATAGCCGAAAAGGTCTATCTTTATGGCAGCGAGGACAGGCTCAAAGAAATATTTGAAGCGCCTTCTCTCCAGATGGTTTCATTTACAATTACAGAAAAGGGATATGCGATCAAAGACCCGAAGGGCAATCTCCTTCCGGATATCGAAGCAGATCTTAAGAGAATGCCCGACTCTACAGAAACTTATATGGGTCGTATAACTTCTCTTCTTTACGCAAGATATATTAAGAATGCTGCCCCTATCGCCATGGTCAGCATGGATAATTGTTCCCACAACGGAGATAAACTTAAGGCTGCCATTTTATGTTTTGCGGAGGCTTTCGGCGACAAAGACTTTATTAACTGGCTTTCTGCCAAGGTTTCTTTCCCCTGGTCCATGATCGATAAGATCACTCCCGGTCCGGACGCATCTATCGCCGGGCTTCTGTCTGATGACGGTCTTGATCAGGATACACCTTTTGTTAACGCTGAAGAGCGTGAATATCTTGTTATCGAGGATGATTTCCCAAACGGCAGACCGTGTCTCGAGAAAGCAGGTATATACTTCACTGATCGAGATACTGTTGATAAGGTTGAGCGAATGAAGGTATGCACCTGTCTCAATCCTCTTCATACAGTTCTTGCCTTGTTCGGATGTCTGCTCGGTTTCGAAAGGATCTCTGACGAAATGAAAGATACCGATCTTCGTAAGCTGGTTGAAAATGTCGGTTACAGGGAGGGTTTGCCTGTTGTTACGGATCCGGGAATAATCAGTCCAAGGGAATTCATTGACACAGTTATCAATGAGAGGATTCCCAATCCGTTCCTACCTGACACTCCTTACCGGATTGCAACGGACACTTCCCAGAAGCTTTCCATCCGTTTCGGAGAAACTGTCAAGGCTTATATGAAATCTGACACCTTAAAGGTATCCGATCTTAAGTTCATTCCTCTGGTTTATGCGGGATGGTTAAGATATCTTATGGCGGTCGATGATGAGGGTAATGCTTTTACTCCTTCCCCCGACCCTCTTCTTGAGTCATCTCAGGAGCAGCTTTCCGGCATGAAGCTCGGTTCGGAGCCGGATAGCGAGAAGCTGAAGAAATTCCTCAGAAACAAGACTGTCTTTGGCGTTGACCTTGTAGAAGCGGGACTTTCTGACATAGTACTCCGGTATTTCACCGAAATGGCGAAAGGCACCGGCGCCGTCAGAAGGCTGATAGGGACGCTGTGATGCCTTATTGAAATGGGACGAAAAATGCTTCCGGTTGCTTCTTAAAATGAATCTCAATGACTATATGGAGCTTAAGTACCCGGATACTTTCAGACTTTCCGCTGACATATGCAATCAGATGAGCAGACTCCTGAAGAAGTCCTATCAGGATGCGGAGATAGGATACCTTGCCATGCATATAGCAAGGGTCATTGGAGTGGAATGATCCCGGGCACGGGTTAATGTGTCATTTAGTTTGCAAAACGAGTCAAAACCCCGTACCCAAAGTTTAAGGGAACGGGGTTTTTGATTCATTTCAATCCATGATCACAGGACGTATGTAATATATCTTTCCATCCTTATCAAATCCCAGATGACACATGTATACGCTGTCGCCGTCTTTTATGCTGAGCTCCGGTTCATATTTCAGATTCCCGTTTTCGTCATATTGTGCAGGTCTTACCGGCACACTATTCTGTGGTATCCAGGAGTGAATATAATCAGAAAATTCATCAAGGTTCCCGACAACGAAATCCTCCAGACTATAATCATCCTTAAGATGTTCATAATAAAACTCATCCGAAAACTCTGCCATATTATACAGGTTTGATTCCTCGATCGGAGTTTCCGGACCTCCG
>JAGAXP010000263.1 GCA_017940955.1 Oribacterium sp. | reverse complement strand
TACGGTCGTGTTTTACACAGGTGAGGAAGTTTGGGATGGACCAAGGTCGGTGCATGATATGATGGATATAGATACGAGAGTAAGGCAGTTTGTGCCGGATTATCCGTTGTATGTGATAGATTTGGGACATGACCGGAATCTTTCGTTTTCCAATGGTCCTTTAGAGGAACTAAGGGCAGCATTGTCAGCAATATATGCCGATACAGCGGATAGAGACGAGAGGGAAATAGAAAGTAACATTATGGCCCTTGCCGGAATATTATCTGGAGATATCAAGCTTTACGAAGCGGCACAGGGAGAAGGGAGACAGAAGATGTGTAAGGTTCTTGAAAAACGTGATGAGAAGATTTATATGCAGTTCAAGTCTCAGTTTGAAGAGATGGATGCAGCGCTGGCAGAAAACAGAGCTGCGCTGGAAGAGAAGAATGCTGAGCTGGCAGAAAACAGAGCTGCACTGGAAGAGAAGGATGCCGAGATAGCGGCTTTAAAGGCAAAGCTTGCCGAGCTTGGACATTGAGTGATGACACATATGCGCTTTTTTAAAAATCTTGAACCGTGTATCGGGAATTTGATTATCCGTTGTATGTATGAATGAGGACATTTGCCTTTCATCCCGCAGGCGTTAAAGAACGGGAAAAGAAAAGCTCCCCCAAACCGAGTGCCTGGCACGTTTAAAACAATTAAAATCTTGTGGGTAGCTTCTGACTTTTTGGTAACGACTTATGAAAAACATCTTGAACCGGATGATCCGTGTGATCCCGATTTTATTGATAGTAATTATCACATTCATTATGAATGTGAAGAATCCCGCCCGGAATTCAACCGAACTTTCGGAAGAAGAGACAAGTACAGATGATTATGTTCGTATTGATTACCTTGATTCCGAAGGGAACATTTCTTTTGCCAGAGACAAGGGATATGCGACAGTTATAAAAACGAAAAAAGATGGACATGTGGTTCTGGAGCAGTATTTTGATGAAAAGGGAAAGCTTACTGTTCTCCCGGCTGGCTACGCACAAATATCTCGTGCGTATGAAGGCGGGCTGAATACGGAAATTATTTATCTCGATCCCGGGAATGAGCCTGTTGTGGTCAGTGATGGTTACGATACTATCCGGAGAACATACACAGATGCGGGGAAGGCAGATATTGACACATATTGGATAGGTGATGAACAGGTTGAACGGAAGCAGGATTACTGGCAGTATCAACGGGTCTATGACGAAGCCAATAGAATCTGTGCGCTGCAGTACCTGGGTCAGGATGGTGAATTGGTAAAGAATACTTCCGGATATGCATTGATTCGGCGTTCTTACATTGACTCTGCGACCATCGATATGTATTTTGATGAAGATTTGCAGCCGGCTGTATCTACATTAGGGCAGTACGGAAAAATGACGGAAACTGTGGATGGTACGACAACTATTACATATTTAGATGCCGCCGGTAAACCGGAAAACACAAACCGCGGATATGCCGTTGTTAAAAGCGAAGGCACCAGAAGCTTGTATTATGACAAAGATGGAAATCCCGTGACTATTGGGCGAAGCCAGTTTGGGATCGAAAAGGTTAATGGGCAGAATGTTTACCTGGATGCGAACGGAGAACAGATGATAAGAATCGATAATGTTCTGAATACAAGGCCGTATCTGGTTTTGATTTTTGGCGTTCTGATGACGATGGTTGCAATCTTGGTTCGGGGCAAAGTAAAGGTTGTATTCCTGATTTGTTATATCATTTTCATAGGTATCATGACTATCGCTTTCAGGGAGTCCGGGAACCGAAGAGCTGTATTTGAACTGTTTAAATCTTATAAAGAATTTATGATTTCGCCAACGACCCGCCAGGACATATTGAACAATGTCTGGTTGTTCGTGCCACTCGGAGCGGCATTGTATGATCCTGGGCGCCCATTCAGGTGGTTATGGGCCTTTGCGTTAAGCATAGCAATTGAAGTGGTGCAATATTTTACCGGTATCGGGGTTTGTGAGTTTGATGATGTCTTCAGTAACGGGCTTGGTGCTTTGATTGGATATGTGGCGGCATATAGCTTCATAGACAAAAAATATTCTGCAAGCAAAGGATAATGAAAAGCTGCCGATGCCAGAGTGCATCGGCAGCTTTTTTTGGTATTCGATCTATTTAACAAGTGCGATCCGGCATTTCTTACCTTTAAAGGACATTCCATATTTAATAAGGTTATCATAACCTTCATATGTTAGCTGGCTTTCGTACTCTTTTTGAATGATTTGATCGGACGCTTCTTTAAGCGCACTTTCTAGTTCTGAAATGTTTTCAACATGCTTAAGCTCAATCAGCAATCCTCGTTTTCTGGCCGGATCAAGTATGATAAGATCGCTTCTGCCATATCCGGATTCTCTTTCTGACTGAACAATATATCCTTTTCCGGTAAAGAAACCGTCCAATATCAAATGATAGCTGTATTCTCTGTACTCATGATAAAAAGAGACAGTTGATTCAAGTATCTGATTTAAGGCTTGCTCTGCTTTTTCGATATTTCTGTACCATAATGCCTGAACAAAATCATTTACAAATACATTGTCAATCTTATCCTGAAAATAATTCCATACTTCTTGCCTGAATACAACCTGTATTTCCTTATTTGGGATTCGAAGAGGCATAAGCTGCATTTCTTCAGTAACCGCTTTAGTCAGATATCCGGTTTCAAGAAGGGCAGACCATAAGTTATTGCCTCTTTCATATATTCTATGATATGGAATAGTGTCATCTACTATACAATCAATAGAGTTGCCTGAAAGTAATTGCTCAAAGTTCTCTGTCACAGCTTCTGTTTTGCCAAGGAAACCGTGTATCAGATTCTGAGAGGTCTCAGATGTATTGACCCAATAGCTCTTCGGACCCATGGACTCACTATAGGTACCATCAAGCTTTGAACGGACATAAAGAAGAACATCCCATGGACAGTACATTTTTTCTCTTCCAAAAATATATCCGTCATACCAATCAGAAACAATATCATACTGGTCTTCGAGACCTGCATCTTTAAGTACTCTTTTTACATTTTCATCTGTAAAACCAATTGCTCCTGCAAAGTTCGGCGAAAGAACAGTATAAGGGATAATATTATTTACTCCCGTATAAGTACTGTTTTTTACTGTATAGAAGCAGCCTGAGAGAATGACACCTTTGACATTATCATTGGTTTTGCATACAAAACTCAGCATATGCTCTATCATGTCACTGACACGTTCATACTCGGGCCTGCCCAATGCTTTTGCCATAGGGACATCATATTCGTCTATTATTACGAACACCTGCTTATGGTAATGGTCATGAAGCATTCTTGATAAAAGATCGAGAGAAGCAACTGTATTTGTCTCATCAGCCTTCTGATACTCAAGGTCCGAAAACACTGCCTTATCAGCATCGTTAACTCCGTCATCATTAAGAATGTCTTCGATTTTTTTACAGTAATTTGCTATTAACAGCTGTAAATTACGATATGTTTTTTCAAAACTAATTCCATATATTTCTTTAAAAGACAAAAAGATTACAGGATATTTGTTCATATATTTATCAACAACGTCCTGTTTTTTCATTATTGCCAGATTTTTGAAAATGTCATGACTGTCCTGTCTGATATCCAAAAAGTCTCTGAACATCGTCATAGTTAATGTTTTTCCAAACCTGCGTGGCCTTGCAAAGAGAACTGCTTTATCAAATTTGTCTACCAGATACTCTTCAATAATGCCGGTTTTATCAATATAGTATGAATCATTTTCTATAAGATCCCGAAAGCTGTCATAGGATGTCCGTATATTCATAATATCAACTCCATCAAACATACACTTATTTAAAATTATACTATTTCTAAAACATTCTGTCATGGAATATGTGTTACATTTTTCATAGCTAAAATTCTTTCGTTTGTCGCAGGCGGATACAGTGCCGAGATAACGTCGAAGGGAAGCGTTCAGGACAGGAAATCATGGACAGTAGCGGAACGTCTTTCGGGTGTTTCAAAGGGAACGAAGGTAACGCCTATAATTACAGTTGTATTTTATACGGGTGAGGATGCTTGGGATGGACCAAGATACAGTTAGACTATCAATAAGCTATAATGGTATACGACATGACAGAACAGCGCTCTTGTTCTGCCATGTCGTAAACGTATTTAAAGGAAAAATTTATGACGATAAGTGATCTGCTTTCGCAATATGGTGAAAAATACATACAGGCTTTATTTACTACCTGGCAGTTGACAGCATTGTCCTTTGCCGGCGCTGTGGTGATAGGTATCATCATTACAGTGATGAGGGTGTGCCCCATAAAACCTTTACGTATCTTTGGCGATATTTATGTGCAGATATTCAGAAATATTCCCGGAGCTTCCCTTCTGATAGTCCTTGTCTATGCATTACCTAATCTCAATATAATTCTTTCGTATTATCAGTGTGTACTGACGGCCACTACCATGATACCGGCGGCTTTCTGCTCAGAATATCTCATGAGTGGAATTGACGCCATAGGCCTCGGCCAGATAGAAGCGGCAAGATCACTGGGCATGACCTTCGGAACCATGATGAGGAAGGTAGTCATCCCTCAGGCGACTACAGGTTTGAATGATATGAGCCCTTTATATCAGCTTCTTAGCTATACAGCATAACGTAATGCCCGAAGCTTTTATTATATATGGAGCTGTCCATCAAAGAGAAACCAAAAGCTTCATACATCGCAACATTCTCAAAAAGATCCGTCTCAAGACATATACGATAGCCCTTTTCCTTTGCAAATGAAACTGCCGTTTTGATCAGCCTTTTTCCATAACCTTGTCTCTGGTATTTCTTTTGCGTCGTAAAAATATAAATATACCAGGTCTTATCATCCGTGTAGGGCTGTCTTTTTTTATGGGCATATTTTTCAAATTTATCTATTCTTGACGTAACCGGATGAAAAAGAAGAAATAAAGACCTGAAATCTATGGAAGTGATATATTGAAGTATTCCGGTCGTTTTTGTCATAGGCGGTTCAAAAAGCATTACTGATTCATAGTTGTCACCGGAGATACCTGCTATACTGTGCATTCTGGATTTGAAGTCAACCTTTAGCATAGCAGCAGCAGTATCCTTCTCAACCTTTCCGTTAAAGCTCTCGGTCCAGACAGGGTAGTCACTGAATGCATCAACAACAGTGCCGATATAGCTGTCCAAATTATGCAATGATAGAAAATTATTTTCAGAAAAGCCATTCTGCAAACAATACTCCCTGAACTCATTGATGTAATGATTGGTATGATCTCTCGAAATATTCATTAACGCGTTACATCCTTCTGTAAAGACTCTTTTCCTAAGGGGATGCTTCATTACTTATCTTTTCATAATCTGTGGCCATGGCTCCGTTTGATGACTTTACCAGACTTGCATACTGAGCAAAAAACAATCCACATGAGACTATTATATCAAGAGTTTATAGATGAGAGATAAAGATGGGATAGTTTTGTGAAATATCCACAAAACCATCGCCTCTATTATGTTAAAACTATAAAATTCAACAATATATTATTGACATGGCAGTGATAGCTTGGTAGCATATTACTAAAGCATGAAACGCGTTTCAGAAACGCGTTTCAGAGAAGCTTTTTTTATGAATGAGTTGCCTGACGAAAACACCGGCAGGTACTCCCGGGGCAGGTAAGAAGACCTTCCGGTTGCCTGTTCCCGAAGTGAAGTAGAAAGGAAGTGTTGTTTTGAAAATAGCTGTAGTCGGAAGCATTAACATGGATCAGACAGTTATCGCTGAGCGCATCCCGTTGAAGGGAGAGACTCTCAAGGGTTCGGAGCTTCATTATATTCCGGGCGGAAAGGGTGCCAATCAGGCGGTAGCCATGGCAAGACTTGGCGCAGAGGTTTCCATGTTTGGCTGTGTGGGTAATGACGATAACGGAAGACAACTGATCGAAAACCTAAAGTCTAACGGAGTTAATACAGATAACATAAAAACAATTGAAGGGGTTCCTACAGGAATAGCTCTTATCACGTTGGGGGACAATGACAACACCATAGTTGTTGTGGCCGGGGCAAACGCCTGTGCAGACAAGGCCTATGTTGATTCCATAAGAGAAGAGCTTGTGAAATTTGATATGGTGGTTCTCCAGCATGAGATCCCGCTTGAAGCTGTTCATTATGTTGTAGATATCTGTGCAAAAGAGAATATTCCTACAGTACTTAATCCTGCTCCTGCAGCAGAGGTTCCTAAGGAAATAGTTGATAAGGTAACCTACCTTACCCCTAACGAACATGAAGCGGTATTGATCTTTGGGAATGAAAAATCAGAAGAGGAGCTTTTGAGGGAGTATCCTGAGAAGCTTATCATTACAAAGGGGAGCAAGGGCGTTGTGACCTGCCTTAAGTCAGGTGAAATTCTCAGTGTTCCCTGCAGAAAGAGCAAGGTGGTTGATACCACCGGCGCGGGCGATACCTTAAACGGCGCTTTCGCTGTAAGGATTGCAGATAAAGCTTCAATGAAGGAAGCATTAACCTATGCAAACATCGCAGCAGGCCTTTCCATCGAGAAGATGGGCGCCCAGGGTGGGATGCCTACAGCAAAGGAAGTAGAAGCTGAATTGGAGGTTTAAGATGAAAAAGAATGGAATATTAAACAGCGATATATCCCGGGTTCTTTCATATATGGGACATACAGATCAGATCTGCATCGGAGACTGCGGTCTTCCGATTCCTGACGGCGTTGAGAGGATCGATCTTTCAGTAAAGTTCGGGATGCCGAGATTTATGGAGGTGCTTAATGAAGTTGGTGCTGACATGAAGATTGAAAAGGTGATCCTTGCAGAAGAGATCAAAACCATGAACCCTGAAGTGCACAAGGAAGTGCTTAATTTTTTGGAGAAAAATGAAACGGGTTTCAAAATCGAGATCGAATATGTTCCCCATACAAAATTAAAAGAGCTTACAAATAACAGTAAAGCAGTGATTCGTACCGGAGAAACAACTCCTTACGCAAACATCATCCTTCAGTCAGGCTGTATATTTGGTTGATAACAGGAGCAGATAATGAATATAAAAATGAGTGGCATCAATAAAGCCTTCGGCGGAAATCCGGTCTTAAGGGATGCGGGATTTGAGCTTGGCGATGGAGAAATCCACGCGCTTATGGGTGAAAACGGTGCCGGAAAATCAACATTAATGAAGATTTTAACCGGTGTTTACACTAAGGACGCCGGAGAAATATATGTAGACGGTCAGGAAGTTTGTTACAAAAATCCTCAGGAGGCAGAAAAGGCAGGAATCGTCTTCATACATCAGGAGCTGAATGTTCTCTTCGATATGACGGTTGAGGAAAACATGTTCCTCGGTAAAGAGATCACTAAGAAGTTCGGTGTTTGCGACAAGCAGGCGATGAGGGCGGAAGTAAAGAAGATACTTGATACTCTCGGAGTTAATATCAGCCCTGCGGCAAGTATGGATACACTTTCCATAGGACAGCAGCAGATGATCGAAATCGCAAAAGCCCTTATGGTGGATGCACGGGTCATCATCATGGATGAGCCTACGGCAGCACTTACCCAGAAGGAGACAGAGGTTCTTTTCGGGGTTGTGAGAAGCCTTAAGGAAAAAGGTGTATCCATCGTTTATATATCTCACAGAATGGAAGAGATCTTCGAGCTTTGTGACAGGATCACCATACTTCGTGACGGTCAGTACATCGGCACCAGAGAGATCAGCAAGACCGATATGACTGAAGTTGTCAAGATGATGATCGGCAGAGAGATCGGTGAGAGATATCCGGAAAGGGATGTTAAGATCGGAGACATTGCCTTCGAGGTAAAAAATCTTAACTGTCCCGGAGTTTTCTCTGATATAAATTTCCAGGTCAGAGCCGGAGAGGTTCTCGGCGTTGCGGGTCTCATGGGCGCCGGACGTACAGAGATAATGCAGTCCATATTCGGAAATATGCCAAATGTCACCGGACAGATTTTTGTGGAAGGAAAAGAAGTTCACAATAAGAATCCGGAGCAGGCAATGAAAAACGGCATCGGCTTCATCACAGAGGACAGAAAGACAGAAGGTCTGATGCTTGAAGAAAGCATCATGAAAAATATAGCCATAACCAATCTCGGCAGGATTTCAAGAAACGGAGTTCTGAATAAGAAGAGCGAAATGGATATGGTTAAGGCTGGCATTGAAGAGCTTCATATCAAGTGCACAGGACCGGAGCACTTCTGCAATAAGCTGAGCGGTGGTAATCAGCAGAAGGTCGTATTTGCAAAATGGATATTCACAGATCCCAAGGTACTTATTCTGGACGAGCCTACAAGAGGCGTGGATATAGGTGCAAAAAAGGAAATCTACTCTATAATTAATAATCTTGCCTCACAGGGCGTTGCGATCATTATGGTTTCTTCGGAGCTTCCGGAGGTTCTGGGAATGTCCGACAGGATAATGGTTATTTCAGAAGGAAAAATAGGCGGATTTATCGACAGGCAGGATGCAAATCAGGAAAATGTCATGATTCTCGCTACAGGAGGCCAAAACGATGGAAAGTAATAAATTAATAAATAAAATTCAGGATCTGGGGGCACTGATAGCTCTTATAGGTCTGGTGCTGGTTATAAGTATCATAAGCCCTCAGTTCAGAACTATCGATAACTTCTTATCCCTGGTTCGACAGTCATCCATTAACGGATTTATAGCATTCGGTATGACCTGCGTTATCCTTACCGGCGGTATCGATCTTTCGGTAGGTTCAACACTTGCTCTTTCAACGGCATTCTGTGCTTCCTTCATCAAAGGGGGAATGCCGGTGGGAATTGCCATGATAATTGCACTTCTCATCGGTGTAGGCTGCGGACTTGTCAGCGGAACACTGGTTACAAAGGGAAGATTACAGCCCTTCATAGCTACACTTATCACCATGACAGTGTACAGAGGTATCACCATGATCTTCATGGACGGAAAGCCGATTTCGGGACTTGGAAACAGTTTCCTTTTGAAGTTCGTAGGAAAGGGAAGCCTTTTCGGAATCCCGTTCCCTGTAATCTTATTCGTCCTTGTATTCCTGCTTTTCTTCTTTGTGCTTCAGAAGACAGTATTCGGAAGAAGAGTCTATGCTACAGGCAGTAATGCTGAATCAGCAAAGCTTTCCGGCGTAAACATTAACAAAACCAAGCTTATCACCTATGCAATCTCAGGCGGTATGGCAGCACTTTCAGGTCTCATTCTATTATCAAGACTTGCATCTGCACAGCCTACACTTGGTAACGGTTACGAGCTTGACGCCATCGCATCGGTTGCCCTCGGCGGAACAAGTATGAACGGTGGACGTGGAAGAATCTGGGGAACCTTCGTAGGTGTACTCATCATTGCGGTACTTAACAATGGTCTCAACATCATGGGAGTTTCTTCATATTATCAGTCAGTTGTAAAGGGAATTGTCATTCTCATTGCGGTTCTTTCAGACAGAAAGCGTTAATGGGAATTGAGAATAAAATAAACATTTAAGCAATAACGGAGGAGAAAAAATGAAGCTTAAAAATTTATTCACAGTTGCAGTAGCGGGTATTATGGCAATGTCAGTTGTAGGCTGCGGTTCTGCAGTATCAGTTGACGGAGAGAAGAAGGCAGAGGCTACAACAGAGGTTGCCAAGGCAGAAGCTGCAACAGAGGCGGCTAAGGCAGAGACAGAGGCAGCTAAGGCAGAGACAGAGGCAGCAGCTGAGGCAACAGCAGCAGGCTCAGGCACCATCGGTTTATCACTTTCAACTCTTAACAATCCTTTCTTCGTAACCTTACAGGAAGGTGCTCAGGCAAAGGCTGCTGAGCTTGGAATGGAACTTATCGTTGTTGATGCAGGTGATGATTCTGCTAAGCAGGCAAGTGATATCGAAGATCTCATCTCAAAGAATATTTCAGTTCTTATCGTTAACCCTGTTGATTCTGATGCAGTAGCACCTTCAGTTGAGGACGCTATCGCTAAGGATATCAAGGTTGTTGCAGTAGACAGAATGGTAAATGGCGTTGACGTTGATTGTTCTATCGCATCAGATAACGTAGCAGGTGCTCAGATGGCAGCTGACTATATCGTAGAGCTTGTTGGTGAAGGCGCAAAGGTTGCTGAGCTTCAGGGTGTAAACGGTGCTTCTGCTACTATCGACAGAGGTGAGGGTTTCCACAAGGTAGCTGATGAGAAGCTTGACGTTGTAGCAAGCCAGACAGCAAACTTCAACAGAGCTGAGGGTATGTCAGTTATGGAGAACATTCTTCAGGCTAATGCTGATGTTAAGGCTGTATTTGCTCACAATGATGAGATGGCTCTCGGTGCAGTTGAGGCTGTCAGCGGCAAGGATATCGTAATTGCAGGTTTCGATGCCACAGATGATGCTATCGCAGCAGTTAAGGAAGGAACAATGGCTTGCACAGTTGCTCAGAAGCCTGACCTTATGGGTGCAACAGCTGTTGAGACAGCGCAGAAGCTTATGAACGGTGAGACAGTTGAGAAGTCAATGCCTGTAGAAGTTAAGCTTGTTACTAAGGAAAACGCATAAAAGTATGATAGAATCGTGGAGAGAGTAGCACAAAACGATTCGGTGTCAGCTTTTGACACTCACATGAAGACATACGGAGAAGTACAAGATGGCTACGATACGTGAGGTTGCAAAACTGGCAGGAGTTTCTCCTGCAACAGTTTCCAGAGTTATGAATGGAACTGCAAATGTTGATGATGATAAAAAGAACAGAGTATTGGAGGCCATTGAAAAAACAGGTTTTCAGCCAAACCAGCTGGCAAGGGCTCTGTTCAAGAATTCCTCACGGCTTGTGGGACTTATCGTTCCCAATATCGATAACCCGTTCTTCAGTGAACTGTCCCGTAAGATAGAGGAAGAAGCTTTTAAGCGAGGTTATCACATAGTGCTTTGCAGCTCAGGTAATAACAGTGAAAAGGAACTAAGCAATATCAGTATGCTGAGCCGCATGAAAGCGGACGGAATCATCCTTATCACAAACGGTGAGCATACCGGAAAGATGATAAAAGAAACAGATCTCCCGGTGGTGGTTGTGGATCGTCATATGACAGATGGAGGAGAGATCGCCTACATTGAATCCGATCATTATACCGGTGGTGTTCTGGCAACGGAGCATTTATATGAATGTGGCTGCCGTAAGATTGTGTGTCTCCGGGGACCGCAGGAATATGCCAGTGGCAGGCTGCGTTTCAAGGGCTATCAGGATGTATGCAGGAAATATAAGCTGGAGGAGATGTATATCGATACGGCTTATACCTTCGAAGCGGGTTTGAAATCAGCAGAGCTCCTGCTGGAAAAATATCCTGAGGCAGACGGAATCTTCGCTGCCAACGATATAGTGGCTATATCTACCTATAAAGTTCTGAAGAACCATAAGATCAAGGTTCCGAAGGATGTGAAGCTTGTGGGCTTTGATGATATCAGGTTCAGTTCCCTGATGACACCGGAGCTTACCACCATAAGACAGCCCATATCAAAAATGGGAGAGCTTGCAGTAGATATAATCTGTAATTACGCGGAAGGAAAGCCCTATGATGAGGCCTGCATCCTAGGAGTGGAACTGGTGAAAAGGGAAACCACAAAATGAAACGGTTATCAGGCTGAGAATCTATCCATTTAATTCAATCCAACAATAAAAAGAGGTATCTAATCTGAAAAGACAGGTTAGATGCCTCTTTTGTAGTTAAAAGAAATTTCCGGTTTTTTTCAACCGGAGTTATCCACCTGGAAAGTTCTCGCTTGCGAGAACTTTCCAGGCTAAGTTTTAACAAAAAAATATCAGAGCATATTAAAATAAATCAGCCTACGCCTCCGGAACCATTATCCCATGAACGCATGATTCTTCCACCGGATCTTCTCTTGAATACGAGTTTTCCGGATGAAGTCCATGCTGTACTTCTCCACTGAATGGTAATGGTATCTTTGCCGTTATAGGTCATATCATACCATTTGTCTGATATGGTACTTATGCCACCCCATTTGTAGCCGTCTGCAGTTGCCATTTTTAATGTATCACCATTTGGATTAGCAGAATCATAGAGGTCATACGGTGTGCCGGAACTCATGTACAAACCGAAATCCAGGTTTGCCAGATATTCATCACCCGGGTCAACATCTACCCATAAATCAACTCTTTTATCAGTGCTGTAGCCTGACTGATCACGGTTATCATAGTATCCATCGATAGAGTAGTATTCGCTGATGTCATCTGAACTGCCTTGTCTGCCTTTGGAAGGATCATATTTTCCGGTTGCATCGACATAATATCCGTCAGGAGTCCAGGTACTTGTAAGCATTATACCATCGGAACCGACATAATAGTCTCCGACCCACTGATCATGCGCCATGGCACCGCTTCCCGTAAAGTAACGCCAGCCACTGCCGGGATCATACCAGTAGTTTTCTTTCATCCAGCCATGCTTATCAAAATAATATTTCTCTCCAGCGATTGTGTAAATACCGTCCTTCGGATAGGAACCGTTAGTGTATTCATACCACCATCCGTAATCGCCCCATTTCCAATCACCTGAGTGTGCCAATGCAGTAAGGCTGAACAACATCACGAGAAAGCATGTCAGCCCAAGTGTCGTCAATGTCTTTTTTAACTTCATCGGTAACCTCCTTTTGAAAAAATCACGCAACATGTACCTTGGAGGTAGAATTATCTACCAAATATAGATATATAAAAATATATTTCTATTATACCAAAAAACTGATAAAAATGTTATTGAAAATCAGTAATGACACAAGAAATCCATCGGGGACGGTTTTCGGCGATGGATTTAGTGCTAGGTTTATGCATGAAATTATGGTAAACTTATGACTTAGTACTTTAAAGCAGAGGTGTGTGAAAGTGGAACTTATAAGTAAAATTTCAAGTGAGCTAAATAGTATTGTCTGGGGAGTACCAACCCTTATCCTTTTGGTAGGTACCGGAATATATTTCACGGTCAGACTGGGATTCCTCCAGTTTACAAAATTTGGATATGTAATGAAGAACACTCTCGGCAGACTTTTTGAAAAACGGTCCAGTGAGAGTGGTACACTTACTCCCATCCAGGCTCTGACTACGGCCCTGGCGGGAACGGTGGGTACCGGAAATATCGCAGGTGTTGCCGGTGCCATAGCTATGGGTGGTCCGGGAGCCATCTTCTGGATGTGGGTTGCGGCAATTTTCGGAATGTGTACAAAATATGCCGAAATAGTACTTTCTGTTCATTATCGTGAGAAGAACGAAGCCGGAGACTATGTTGGCGGTCCTATGTACTATATAAAGAACGGTCTCGGAGAGAGGTGGAAGTGGCTCGGCATCCTGTTCTCCGCATTCGGAGCTATAGCGTCTCTGGGTATAGGTAATATGACCCAGATCAACACCATCGCTACTTCCATAGGATCTGTATTCAAGTCCTTCAATCCTGAAATCTCAGGTGATAACCTGCAGAGAATCTACATGGTCATCGGAATAATCGGAGCGATCCTTACCGTACTGGTTCTTTTCGGCGGAATGAAGAGAATAGGTAATGTTACCGAAAAGCTGGTTCCTATCATGGCTTTGGTTTACATTATTGTTTCTGTAATCGTTGTTATCACTCATATCGGAAGTCTTGGTGATGTTTTTTCAAAGATATTTACAGGTGCATTTGCTCCGTCGGCTATAAGCGGCGGTCTCCTGGGTGTCACAATCCAACAGGCAGCAAAGGCAGGCTTTGGACGAGGCATTTTCTCCAATGAGGCAGGTCTAGGTACAGCGGCTATAGCACATGCGGCGTCAGATGTTGATCATCCGGTTCACCAGGCTATTTACGGTATTTTTGAAGTATTCATGGACACAATTGTTATCTGTACACTTACAGCGGTTGCCATACTTATCTCCGGCTGTGCAGACAACTTTTATGGAAAGTCCGCCGGTACAGATCTGACTATCATGGCCTTCAGTACAACATTTGGTGAAAGATGGGCATCTATCATTATTGCCTCCTGTATAACCCTTTTTGCGTTTTCGACCCTGCTGTCCTGGAGTCTTTACGGCTCAAGATGCCTTGAGTTCCTGTTCGGTACAAAGGCCATCATCGTATACCAGGCAATTTATGTCATATTTATCGTTGTGGGATCAACAGTTCAACTCAGCCTTGTATGGGAGATTGCAGATACCACCAACGGACTCATGGCTGTTCCGAACCTTATCGCGATTTTGATAATGTCTCCAAAGGTCATTTCTCTCACTAAAGAGCATTTCAAGTGATAAAGCAAAAAAAGATTTCTGGTTTCAACATTTTAAACAACATTACTGCGAGGCAGGTGAAAAGAATTCCGCCTGCCTCGCTTGTTTTTATTTATTAATGCTGATTTTTTAGCCGAAGTAACTGATATACGGACTCGAATCCGGTCGTATGCCTGATCATGTATAAGGCATCGAATGCTTTGCGGGGGATGCATTATGACGATTAAAAAATCAGTATTCATAGTTTTTATATTTTCTATGATTTTGCTCAGCGCCTGTGGCTCGAACAAAAAAACTAAAAACACGTCAAAAAAGCCGAAGGAAGTCATAACAAAAGTTGAGACCGGTGCTGCGGATGAAGAAGAAAATGAGGCTTTGATAGGGGAAGAGGCGCTTAAAAATGCTCTCAGACAGAGACTGGAAAGGTGTTTAGGCATAGAGGGCTCTTCTGGGGCGTCTCTTAAGACTTTACATCAGTCAGTACAGCTTCTCAGGTTAACAAGAGAGGGTGAATATTCGTTAAACATCGTTACTCCTGTTGTCAGGGAGTTTTATGATTCCTTAAGTGACGATGACCGGAGAGATTTTTTGAAGACCTGGGATGGTATCGATTATTACACAGATACAATTCTGAACGATTTTTTTTCCATAAGCGGAATGCTTGAGGATGCCGGCGATCTGGAAACAGGGAAAGAAATATCCTACGATGACACCATGAAGGATAAGTGGGGGATCGTGCGCCAGGGAATAATCGGTGTATTGCCGGAAGCCGTGCCGGAAACAGAAGAAAGCAGTAAAACGGATGAAAGCACTGCTCCCGATGGCAGTAAGATTTCACTTGAAACTGATGTCGATGGTAATGTTATATTGAGGGAGACCGATGAAAATGGGGAGGTAATCACTGCCGAAACCGATGAAAACGGAATACCTGTAAAGTCTGAAAAACAAAGAGACACAGATGATGAAGATGAAACAGAAAATGATAACAGGCTTAGAAATAATAACAGAGCTACCCGGGAAGTCGTTGTTGAAGCGGAGATAGAGACAGAAGAAGCTGAAGAAGAAACGGAAGAAGAAACGGAAGAAGAAACAGAAGAAGAGACATATGAGGAGGAACCGGAGCCTACCGTCAATTATCCAACACTCGGTGATTACTCAGAGACTTTACAGCAGGAATTTGGTCCAACCATTGGATATACCTCTACCGATACCTATACCAATACATATGCAAACACCGGAACGGATACATTCACAAATGTGGTTATCGTATCTGTGGATGAGAAGCTGGATCCCGCCGAGCTTGGGGGTCTTTCCTCGAAATATGATCTACGGCTGCTCTATGATTATCAGAATTTTGATATGTATGCATTTTCCTGTGACAGTGCCTCCAATCAGGACCAGATGGATTTCCTGATGGCGATGCTTAAATCCGAGAATCACATCACCTCCGTTTCGCAGGACAGCAGGGCCGAACTTCATTGATAAAGGAAATGTCTTCGTATGAAGCATTCATTTTGAATTGGGAGGAGATATATTGTATTCTTATAGATAAGGAAATGACATAAGTTTATTTTTCGCAGGAGGGGTTTTCATTATGTGGAAGAAAGGCAAGGTCATAAAAGGCCTCTGGGTCATTTTGATAGTGATAGGCCTTTGTTCTTACTTTGTGTATAAAAAAGGCATTAATGCCAAAGATATAGCTATCGCTGTTCACAGCAGGCTTGCTTCAAATATTGAGACAGAGACATTGGCAGAATTTCAGGTGGAATCCTATAAAGGAGTCATAGGGACCATGGACAGCTTCGACTTCATATCCCGCGTTAACGGGAAAGTTTACGGACTCTATGTAAAGTCCGGCGATGCTGTTAAACGAGGGGATCCCTTAATGCTTATCGATAACCGGGAAGAAGCCAAGAAGTTAAAGAAAGCCTGGGATGAAGCCATCGGAAACATTGAGCCTGTAAAAGAAAAAACCCTTGCGGCAGCGGAGGAACTGAAAAGGATAACGCCTTTGTACAATAAGGGCGAAATGCCCCCGGAGGACTACAAGACTCAGGCGGAAGCATTGAACCGATGCACGGAGGAGCTTTCCGAAATCATAAAAAATTCCGATATGGCTAAGATAAAGTATGACATAGCTGTGGAAAACAGTTATATTACAGCTCCGGCAGATGGGGTTATCACAGATCTTCACCTTGAAAAAAAGGAAGACATTTCCAGTGGGACAAGGCTTTGCGGGATAACGGAAACAGAGATAAAATATATAGAGTTCACAGTGAAAGAGGATTTATTTTCTGATATTTTTCTCGGTGAACCGGTGACAGTGACCGCAGATGAAGTTGATCACAAAGGCAGTATAACCGAAATCGATCGTACAGTGGATGCATCGGGTCATTACAGGGTAAGGGCGATCATATATGATCCCCGGGAACTCAGCGATGATCAGAGAGCGGAAGTTCGATTCGGTTATAATGAAACAACAGAAGGCACAGATGAAGTCCCACAGGATATTGTTAAGCTTAATGAAGCTGAAAGCCTGAGTGTGGCAGGGTAGCCATTTAGGAGAAACCATTATGGATCATATTTTTTCCGGAAAACGATATCAGGATGCATTACAGTTTGCATCCCATGCCCACAGAAAACAAATGCGCAAAGGTTCGGATGTGC
>JAGAXP010000262.1 GCA_017940955.1 Oribacterium sp. | reverse complement strand
GACACTGGCGGCACAGTTTGAGATCTCTCCCCAGGGAGATAAGTTCGACGATATCCGTGAAGAGTTTTCGGATATGTTAAAGAGCTTATCAGCAAAGGGAAATAACGGAGTCATCAAGAGCAAATATATCATTTTCGGCATTGAAGCAGAGAATATCAAGGAAGCAAGGCAGAGGTTCATAAGCCTTGAAGCGGATATCATAAAGAACCTCAAAAACCTTGGTACTAATGCGAAGTGTCTTGACGGAAAGGAACGCTTAAGAGTCCTGTATGAGTTTTTCAATCAGGATAAGATGGAACCTTTCCGTTTTTCATTCAAGGAAATGGCGGAGTCCGGCAATACGGTAAAGGATTATATCGCACCGCAGGGCTTTGAGTTCCGTTTCCCCGGCAGATATAAGATGGGGCATATGTTTGGTGCTACAAAGTATCTGGACATCATATCCCCGAAGCTGAATGACGAGCTTTTAAAAAGGCTCTTGGATATCGACAGCAATATCTCCATATCCATCCACATGAGGACCATTGAGCCTACAGAAGCGATCAAGCTCTTAAAAAGAGCATTGTCGGATGTTCAGAAAACAAAGATCGACGAGCAGAAAAAAGCGGTCAGAGCCGGGTATGACATGGACATTCTTCCTACAGACATTGTTCTGTATGAGAAAAATACCATGGAGCTTTTGGATGATCTGAATACCAGTAATCAGAAGCTTATATGGACAACGATCCTGATATCGAGCTTTGGAAGAAACAAGAAGGAACTGGAGAGCGTGTCACAGAGGGTGTCGGGTATCATTCAGCAGGCAAACTGTCGTCTTATAGACCTTCAGTACAAGCAGGAAGTGGCGATGAATGCCGCAGCTCCCATTGGTATCAATGAAACGAAAGAGGGCAGGCATCTGATCACGAAGAACCTGGCAATCCTTGTGCCGTTTAATACACAGGAGCTGTTCCAGTCGGGACAGTCTTTGTATTACGGACTGAATGCCCTAAGTAACAACATGATCATGGCAGACCGTAAGAAGCTTCGTACACCGAACGGCGTAATCTTAGGTGAGGGCGTTATTATAGGACTAAGTCTTTTGACTTTCGGAAAGAGGGAAGCCGCATAGACTTAGTCCATTTTTGTTACTGTTGAAAATAAGCTTATCACGGAGGTGTTCTATGGTAAAGGATAGGAATTTGAAAGTGGTAGGGCAAAGCGGATACAAATATGAGTCCGTTCCTACGATTACCCTTAAGGGGAAGTGGCTGGATCTGGTGGGGTTCTCCATCGGGGATTATGTAACGGTGAGCTGTGAGGATGGCAGGCTGGTCATCACGCTGGATACCGAGAGGGCGGCTGTAAAGAAAGCTGAGGAAGAGTTCATGGCAAGAGAGACAAAGAAGCTTCAGAAGCGGTTTGAGCAGGAAAAGAAGAGAATCCATGAGCTGTATGTGGCGGAAAGACAAGTGGGGTACGGCGGATGAAAGATGAAAGAGCATTTGATGATCTGTCGATATCGGAGAAGATAGCTGTACTGTCCGGCAGATTCTATGGTACAGAGAAACTGTCCAGGGAGAGGATCGGGAGAGAATATGGCATGGCAGGGCGGAATGTTACGAGGTATATCCGCTGTGGCAGGCTGATACCCGGCTTCAGAGATATGCTGGATGATGGTACGCTTACGATGGCGGCAGGTGTCGAGATATCGTTCCTGTCTGAGGGTGAACAGGAAACCGTGCTGGATGTCATGGAGAGAAATGGCATCCGGCTGAGCCGAAATACCGCACAAAGGATAAGAGCGGTGGCTGGATCCATAACCACGGGGAGCATAGAGGCATTATTCGGAGTGGATAAGCCGGTGGGTGATATAAAGCATTCCATGTGCGTGATATTGCCGCCGCAGGTGTATAGCCGGTATTTTGGCGATGTGGCTGTGAAGGATGTGCAGGGAATGGTGGAAGAAGCCCTTGAACAGTACTTTGAGAGGAAGGGGGCGTGAGGTTATGTATACACAACAGGAACTGGATTCGATAGATCGGAAATATTTCAATATCATACTAATGAATGAGCATGATGTGACACTAATGTCCAAGAACACCCACCATATGTGGCAGCTTCATTCGGTGGAGCTTCCGGACGGGGAACTTACGGTGATCTTCCATAAACACCATGTCTCAGACCAATATCATACGCATTCCCGGAGCAGAAGCCTGAGAATGGCAATCCGGGATATCAAGTCTCACGATACATTTCAGTTGAACGGCAGGCGGCGGGTTAAAAGAGCCTGATACGGGGCGGCAACATCAAGCGGTGTTGCCGCTTTTTTCGGCGAAAATGAGGTCAGAAACGGCAATTTTATATACTTTGGCTAATCGTATTGAAGTAAATTTAATAAAGTTTGAGATTTGGCGGTTATGGTAAAGCGTGTTTTAACATTCGCGATATTGCGAAAATTATTTCTTGCATTTTGTTCGCACAAGTATTATACTTTTTAGTGGATTATTGCAGATTTTTTTAAGCGAGGAATACATATGCCGGGCGAAAGAGTACAGAGAATAAAATTAGTGAAAATAGTGGAGCTGCTCAGGCAGGAAAGCAGCGAAGAGAATCCTCTTCGCACAAGCGATATAGCGGATAAAGCGGCTGAAATGGGCGTGTTCGTTGATAAAAGGACGCTGAGCCGGGAAGTGGAGTTCCTTAATTCGCAGGGATTTGATATCAAGACACGGATAGTGGGGCATCAAAAGGGCTACTATATTGAGAAAAGAGACTTCTCTGTGCCGGAACTAAAGATCCTGATCGATGCGGTGCAAGCAGCCAGCTTCATAACCGACAGCCAGACGAAAGAGTTCACGGACAAGATCGCTGATCTGGGCGGGAGCCGCAAGGGAGAGATTCTGAAAGAGAATATTGTGTGCTTCAATACCACGAAGCATACCAATGAAGAGATATACCAGAATGTTTCAGCACTGGAAAAGGCGTTGACCGGGAAAAAACAGGCTTCTTTCTATTACTTTGACCGGAATGAGAATGGAAAGAAGGTGTACCGGAAAGAAAAGAAGAGATATGTTGTGGAGCCGATGGCTCTTATCTTCAACGATGACAACTACTATCTGATGACCTGGAACGCAAAGTACAAGGGCATTACCAATTACAGAGTGGACAGGATGGATGAGGTGTCCGTGGAGGATGATGCTGTAAGTGAAAAGGCTCTTATGGATGACAGCGATATTGCGGCATTCCGGCAGCAGGCGTTTAAGATGTACGGCGGCGACCTTGCGGACGTGGTGCTTGAATTTAATGAGAACCTGATCGGCGTGGTGCATGACAAGTTTGGGGAAGATACAAAGATGATCCGGACGGCTCAGGGCAAGTGCGTTGCCTCTGTACAGGTTCAGATTTCACCTACTTTCTGGGGATGGCTGTTCCAGTTCGTGGGAGAGATGCGGATCATATCGCCGGGTGATCTGATGGAAGAATATAAAAAGCGGGCTAAGGACGCTTTGGAGAGTTAGGAGGAGAGCCTAAAGTGGTTATCAATATACAGGATGACATATTGAAAATAAGCTCTCTCGGTCTCCTTGGAAAGATCCTTCAGGATAAGACCACGAAGAAGAATATCATGTGGGCTACGGATGCCTACGGAGAGCTGGGAAGAGAGTATTCCCGTGATGAAGAAATAAGAGAGGAACTGATATCAGGACATAACGCATCGGTGATAAAGACCAGGGCAAGGAAGGCGATGGAGGCGCAGTCTGACAGGACAAAAGCGCATGGTGAGGTTTTTACGCCGCTATGGGTCTGCAATATGATGAATAACCACATTGATGAGGTGTGGTTCGACAGACCGGATGTGTTCAATAAGGATGGCGAGCCAACTGAGCATATCGAGTTCAAAAAGGCTGCCGATTGGAAAAAATATGTGGATTCAAGGCGGTTGGAGATCACCTGCGGTGAAGCACCATATCTGGTTAGCCGATATGATGTAGAGAGCGGTGAGTATATCCCGATAGCAAAGCGGATCGGGATCCTTGACAGGAAGCTCCGGGTGGTGAATGAGAATGTAGCCGATGAAAAGGAATGGCTGAAATGGACGACAAGAGCTTTTCAAGCTACATACGGCTATGAATTTCAAGGAGATAACCTGCTGATCGCAAGAGTGAACCTGCTGATGACTTACGATGACTACTTGCAGGAACGCTGGAAGCGAAAACCGACGGCGGTGGAGCTAAGCAAGCTTATCAATGTCATAGCATGGAACATATGGCAGATGGATGGCTTGACCGGCACGATACCATACAGCAAGGCTCAGGAACAATTCCGACAGATGACTTTGTTTGATATGTATGGTGACGGAACGGAAACAGAACAGGAAAACAGACAGCCACTATGCAGAATATATGACTGGCGTGCAGATAACAGTTTGGAATTTCAATCCTTACAGAGAAAGGAGCAGGGAAAATGAAGTTTGATTACATTATCGGGAATCCGCCATACCAAGAGGAGACTGAATCGGATAGTACACGTATGCCGCCAATATATAACCATTTTATGGATGCTGCATATGGACTTGCTGATGTTGTAGAACTGATTACTCCTGCTCGATTTTTGTTTGATGCAGGGCAAACGCCGAAAGCATGGAATAAAAAGATGCTAGAGGATCCCCACTTGAAAGTTTTGCACTATGAACCGGATGCATCAAAGGTTTTTGCAAATACTGATATTAAAGGTGGTGTGGCAGTATCGTACAGAGATGCCGAAAGCATACTTGGCCCGATTCGAGCCTTTGTTCCGTATCCAGAAATGCAGTCTATATTAAAAAAGGCGGGGGCAGTAGATGTCGAGGATAGTTTAACCGACATAGCAGATAGCTCCAATGTTTATGATCTGAAGAATATTTACGCCGATCATCCGGACTACACAAAATATATAGGAGATGGTGGCAGACATAGCCAGCTAAAAACAAATGTGCTGAATATCAATCCTATCTTCACGGATGCACCTACGGAAGACGATGATTACATGGTGTATGGTTTGGTCAATGGAAAGAGGGGAACAAAATATTGTCATCGGAGATATTTGAAATCAATTCATAAGAGCTTATTTAAGTATAAGGTGCTTGTACCCAAGGCGACTGGCTCTGGAAAATTTGGCGATACAATGCCAGAACTGTTGATTGCAAAACCAGCGACGGCTTTTACGCAGACATATATTTCTGTAGGAACATTTGATACCGAGGAAGAAGCGAATAATCTTTCAAAGTATCTGAAAACCAGATTTTGCCGAGCTTTACTGTATGTTCTGAAGGTGACACAGGATAATCTGCCAGCCGTTTGGAGATTTATTCCTAAGCAAGACTTTACTAATAATTCAGATATTGATTGGACTCGATCAATATCCGAAATAGACCAACAGCTTTACACGAAATATAAACTGACAGGCGAGGAAATACAGTTCATGAAATCACACGTAAAGGAGATGGCATGATGGCGAATACACCGAAGATCAAATCGTTCCAGAAGGTTGTTCCGATGATCTATGCTTATAATACTCCGGGCGTGTCGTATCACGATGGCTGGACAAAGGTTGGATACACGGAAAAGCAGAGCGTTGATGCGAGAATTAAGCAGCAGACGCATACAGCGGACATCCAGTATGTGGTGGCGTGGAAAGATAACGCCATGTTCAAGGATGGTTCCGGGGAGTATTTCACAGATCATGATTTCCATGCTTTTCTGGAATCGGATTGTCAGGTGGAGCGTACACCGGGAACAGAATGGTTCAAGCAGCGGGCAGATGTTCTGAAGGCTTATTTTGACAAGTTTGCAAACCGTGAAGCCGTTCAGAGTGAAGAAGAGAAGTACGATTATTCTCTCAGGGATGAGCAGAAAGACGCTGTGGAGATGACTAAAGCGTACTTTGAGAATGGCGGTGAAGAGTTCCTGTGGAATGCGAAACCGAGATTCGGAAAGACGCTTACCACTTATGATCTGATTCGGCAGATGGGCTTTAGGAATGTTCTGATCGTGACCAACAGACCGAGTATCGCCAATTCGTGGGCTGAGGATTTCCGTAAGTTCATCGGATGGCGTGGGGAGCTTTCTTTTGTATCCGAGACGGATGCTTTAAGGGGAAAGCCGGGTGTGCTTACGAGAGAGGGCTATCTTAAGGCTCTTTCGGCAAGAGGGGCAAAAGAGGCTCCGGGCATGGTGGCATTTGAATCCCTTCAGGGCTTAAAGGGATCCGTTTATTTTGGTGGCCAGTATGACAAGCTGGCATGGATGGCAAAGGAATACAGAGACGATTTTGGAAAGACTCAACATGGTATGCAGTTTGACCTGCTTGTGATCGATGAAGCTCAGGAAGGCGTGGATACCATGCGCACAGACCGTGCTTTCCGAAATATTGCAAGGACGCATACGCTCTATCTGTCCGGCACGCCTTTTAAGGCGATTGCCAGTGAGCAGTTTGGCAGGGAACAGATATACAACTGGTCTTATGCAGATGAGCAGGAAAGAAAAGACAACTGGGACGGAGAAGATAAGAATCCCTATGAGGCGTTGCCGAGGCTTGCCATGTACACCTACCAGCTTTCCCCGATGATCCGAGAGAGACTGGAAAAGGGACTGGATTTGTCTGAAGAAGAGGGAGCTGTTGATCCATATTTCGATTTGAATGAGTTCTTTCTGACTAATGAGAGTGGGAAATTCATACGCGAAGAAGATGTGAAAAAGTTTCTTCATGCTTTGGTGACACAGGAAAAATATCCATTCTCCACGGAAGAGCTGAGGGCTGAGCTTTCCCATACACTCTGGATATTGAACCGTGTGGCAAGCGCAAAGGCGTTGGCAAAGCTCTTAAATGATGATCCGGTATTTAGTGAATATAAGGTGGTGCTGGCAGCAGGTGACGGAAAACTTCAGGAAGAAGAGGATTCCGAGGCGGCGTTTGACCGCGTGAAGGCTGCCATAGCAAATAATGATAAGACAATTACACTTTCAGTGGGACAGCTTACGGTGGGCGTGACCATACCTGAATGGAGCGGTGTTTTGATGCTTTGCAACATGAAGAGCCCTTCATCCTATATGCAGGCGGCATTCCGGGCGCAGAATCCGTGCATCCTTACAAAGAACGGACAGAGATACAGGAAAGAGACGGCTTATGTATTTGACTTTGATCCGGCAAGAACGCTGATCATCTTTGATGATTTCGCTAATAACCTTCAGCCGGAAACGGTTCGTGGACAGGGTACCACGGATGACAGGAAGGATAATATCCGACGGCTCTTAAATTTCTTCCCCGTTATCGGCGAGGATACCGAGGGCAAGATGGTGGAGCTTGACGCTGCATCCGTGCTTTCGATACCGAGAGCATTAAAGAGCCAGGAAGTGGTGCGCAAAGGCTTTATGTGCAATTTCCTGTTCCGAAATATCAGCAATGTATTCGGTGCTCCGAGCATTGTGCGTGAAATCGTGGAGAAGCTGACACCGGCGGCAGAGGTACAGCAAAAGAAGCGTGACAATTCGGTTCTGGATGGCATGGACAATGTTTCCGTGGATGAGGAAGGCGAAGTACAGGTTGATAACGAGATCGTTATCGGCAAAACTCAGGATCTTTTCGGCGAAAAGATGTATGAAGAGTTCACTGAGAGCCTTCAGCCACAGGTTTCGGAAGTTGCTGAGAATAAAGATCCTTATGGAGTGGATTCCAAGCTGGATTCCCTTGTATCTTCCATAAAAGAGGGCATTAAAGAACGTGTGATTGCGCCTGTTGCCGATGAATACGGCGTTAAGAAGGGTACACAGAACCGTCTGGAACGGCAGGTGGAGCGTGAAATAGAGGATACCTTTGAAAGGGTGAAGGAAGACTATAAGCAGCAGGCACGTATCGCTCAGGCAGAGTACGAAAGGGAGCAGAAAGAGGCTGAGACAGAAGCTGAGGTGAAACAGGCTGAGGATAAGTATAAAGCCGTTATGGATGACGCAATGAAAGCGTTTAATGAGGCTGTGCAGGAAAGCGTTAAGAAGACCATTGAAGAAAAGCCTCAGGAGCTTGTGGAGCAGCTGGAAAAGAACAAGGCTGATCAGGAGAAGCGTTCCGTGGAGGAAGAGGTGCGTGCGCATCTGCGTGGATTCTCCCGTACCATTCCGAGCTTCATTATGGCATACGGGGATGGACATCTGACGCTGGCAAATTTCGATGATTATACCGAGGATGATGTGTTCCTTGAAGTGACCGGCATTACAGAAGATGATTTCCGGTTTCTGCGTGACGGCGGCGATTATGAGAATCCTGAAACAGGGGAGACAGAGCATTTTGAAGGACATCTCTTTGATGAGGTTGTGTTCAATGACTCCATAGAAGAGTTCTGGAAGAAAAAGCAGGAACTGGCGGATTATTTCGATGAATCCAAAGATGAGGATATCTTTGACTATATCCCGCCGCAGAAGACGAACCAGATCTTCACTCCGAGATGGGTGGTGGAGAAAATGGTGGATCAGCTGGAAGAGAATAACCCCGGATGCTTTGATGATCCGACAAAGACTTTTGCTGACCTGTATATGAAGTCCGGATTGTATATTACAGAGATTGTGAAGCGGCTTTATCGCAGCGAGGCTATGAAGAAAGCAATCCCGGATGACAAAGAGAGGGTGCGGCATATCCTTAAGCAACAGGTGTACGGGATGGCACCGACAAGGATCATTTACCTGATCGCCACGAACTATATCCTGGGATTTGATGACCAGCTGAAGGCTGAGACACACAATTTTGTGGAGGCAGATGCGGCTGAGGCATCGAAGAACGATACGCTGGATGAGATGGTGAATAAGTATTTCGGGTGATCTTACCCGTGACAATATAAATGATGGAGGAACTGTAGATGAAGGGTTCAGAATGCAAATTCGTGAAATACATGGAGGGGTCTGACAAGAGATTCGTGATCCCGGTCTACCAGAGGAATTATGACTGGAAGACCGAAAACTGCAAGCAGCTATACGACGATCTTGTAAAGATCATAAAGGGCGGCAGGAAGAGCCATTTCTTCGGGAGCCTTGTATCCGTGTATAATCCTGACGGACACAATGAAGAGTTCCTCATCATTGACGGACAGCAAAGACTGACCACAGTATCTCTGCTGTTTCTTGCCATGTATAACCTGATCGATAAGGGCACTATTACACCTGAGACATCCAATTTGAAGCAGCGCATCTATGAAGAGTATCTGGTGGACAAGTGGAAGCCGGAGGATACAAGGATCAAGCTGAAGCCGGTGAAGAATGACCAGAGGGCTTTTGGAAAGCTCTTTGATGATCCGGATGAGCATATCCGGGAATCCAATCTTACCGTGAATTACGATTATTTCTATGACAGAATCCAGAAGGAAGAGATTACCATTGACCAGCTCTATGATGCTATCTGTTGCTTGGAGATCATCAATATCCGGCTGGATAAGGATGATAATCCTCAGCTGATCTTTGAAAGCCTTAACTCGACAGGACTTGACCTGAGCGAGGGTGACAAGATAAGGAACTTTATTCTGATGGGGCTTCCGTCGAAAGAACAGGAAGATTATTACGAAAAGTACTGGAATCGGATTGAGGTTTGCACAAAATATGATGTGAGTGCCTTTATCCGGGATTATCTGAGTGTTAAGCAACAGGCAATCCCACAGCAAAAGAAGATCTATGTTACGTTTAAGGATTTTGTTGAGCTGGAAAAGATGGAGACGGAACCGCTGCTTTCCGAGATGCTTGCTTATGCGAAGCGGTACCAGATTCTTCTTGAAGGCAATACCGGAAGCAAGGAACTGAATGCCTGCATATATCGGCTGAACAGGTTGGAGACAACGGTTACAAGACCGTATTTCCTTGAAGTGTTGCGGCTTTATGACGAAAACAAGCTGACACTTTCACAGGTGACGGAGATATTCCTGATGGCTGAGAATTATCTATTCCGCAGGACAATATGCGACTTGCCTACCAATGCCCTGAATAAGATATTCCTATTGCTCCACAGGGAGATCGTGAGGTATGACGGCTCTGAAGACAATTATGTGGAGAAGGTGAAGTACGCTCTTGTGACAAAGAAAGAGCGTGCACGGTTTCCGGGGGATGAAGAGTTTTCACAGGCTTTTGTGGACAGGGCTATCTATCAGATGAACAGCAAAAACAAGATATATATCCTGGAGAGGCTTGAAAACTATGGAACCGCTGAAGATAAGGATGTGTACAGACATTGTGATGACGGGGATTATTCGATTGAACATATCATGCCACAGCATCTGACTCCGGTATGGCAGAAGGAGTTGGGTGATGACTATGCTCAAATTCATGAGACGTGGCTACATAGGATCGCTAACCTGACGCTGACGGCATACAATTCCAAGTACAGCAACAGTTCTTTCACAGAGAAAAGGACGATGGAGAATGGCTTTGATGACAGCGGTATCCGCTTGAATGCGTGGATATCGAAAAAGGATAAGTGGTCTCTGACGGAACTGGAAGAGAGAAGCGATTATCTTAAGGGCAGGGCTCTGACTGTATGGCAGATGCCGGTTACAGAGTATAAGCCTGAGGAAAAACAGCTGGATTCCTACACTTTGGAAGATGAGGGTGAGCTGACAGGAAGACTGATCGCCAAGTTTACATTTAAGAAGACGGAACAGCCGGTGGCAAGCTGGGTTGAGATGTTCCAGAAGGTGATCCAGATTCTGTATGAAGAGGATAAGTCCACCATAACTAAGCTGGCGATGTCGGAAGATGAAAATATTGCCCTGCATTTCAGCACCAGTGCGGATACATTTACAAAATCGTTGGAGATTGGCGATGGAATATATGTATGGACAAACACAAGCACGCAAAGCAAGTTGTCTGTGCTGAACCGGCTCTTTAAGCTCTATGATGAGGATCCGACTGATCTTGTGTTCTATCTCAGGGATGAGAGCGAAGCGGATTCAGATGAACCGGGGAGCAGGTTTGAGCTGAGAAGGAAATACTGGACATATGCACTGCCAATCATACAGGAAGCACATGGTGTGGACGGTTCCTTCAGCAATGTGAATCCGGTGAGGGATAACTGGATCAATGGATTCTTTGGTCTGGGCGGATTCTATCTATGCTGTGTGGCAAACTTTGATGCCGCGAGGGCTGAGGTGGTATTCGGCAGGGGAAATAAGGAAGAGAACAAGGCTGCATTTGATGATGTTTATAAACACAAGACTGAGATTGAGGAAAAGCTGAGTACGACTTTGCAATGGGATCGGGGCGATGATAAGAAGTCATCGAAGATTTTTTTGCAGCTGAATAATGTGAGCATAGAGAATGAGACAGACTGGCTGCAGATGGCGAGGTTTCATGCTGAGTGGACGAAGAAGTTTTATGATGTGATCGTGCCGTTTATTAAGGGATAAACTATGTTGGCTGAGTCTGGAAGATTGGAGGTGATGCACCGTGCCAAAAGAGAGTCCGTTTGAAAACAAAACAGCTAAGCAGTTAGCAGAGGAAGGCTATCAGGCTGTGTTGGCTGGTAGAAATAAGAGAAAAAATATGTCTCCTGAAGAAATACTGATGGAGGAAATTGAGGATGATGCAGAGGGTGGGTATCACTTCTATGAGGATGAAGAAATCGAATTGACACGGGAGATTGTTCATGCCGGGGGCGAGGTGCCGGATTCGATTAATTTCATGGAAGATTTTTTTCCAGATGGTACCAGCTATGTATCTGAAGAATGGAACGACAATGAGAATTATGTGAAACTGGTGACATACTATTTCTCCACAGATGCGGTGAACGGTGAGGAAGAAATTGAAGATTATCTGATTCGCATGGGAAAGCTGAAAGACGAGGAAGATCATGGTGATCTAAAAATACTGGTTTTGGATTGCCCTGCCGGGGAGATATTTTCAGCGACGGTTGTGGTGGAAGACTGGGATGAAGATATTATTCTGTGCCATGCTGAATTGTAGGAGGGGCTTATGAAAAAATATCCGATCATTACGCTTTGCGGAAGTACGAGATTCCGAAAGGAATTTGAAAAAGCACAAAAGGAGCTTACCTTGAAGGGCTTTATCGTGATTTCTGTGGGGCTGTTTGGACATTCCGGCGATGATGAGGTATGGGAAGGAATGTCAGAAGATACGGTTACGGAAACGAAGCGTATGCTTGATGATATGCACAAGAGGAAGATTGATCTGGCAGAGAGCATTTTTGTTATAAATCCGGAAGGATATATCGGAAGCAGCACATGGTCTGAAATCTGCTATGCGAAGATGGCCGGGAAGGGAATAGAATTTCTTGAACCGGTGGATGACAGGGAAATTGATGCGAATGTTGCTGAAAGAATAGAAAGAGCTGAGCTATTAGCGTGGCAAAGTCAGGATTCCCTGATCCATGTTGGAGCATATACATATCAAAATAGTGAACCTGTTTGCATTACATATAAGGGGCAGAAGATTTATGATCCCTGGGCGATAAGACCGGCTACAGATGAACCTATGGGAAACCATAGTGAGGATCGGATGTACCCATTTGAGAAGTTTGGAAAAGAAAAGATGGCGGCATTTATAGCTGAGCTTATAGATGTGAGGGGGTGAGTGACTGTGAGGATTCACTATTTTCAGAGATATCATACAAAGGAAAATGTGGCAACGGCAAATACAATGCTGCTATTATCACGGCTGTATCAGTACTCATCTGACAAATTCTTTCGCTTTTTGAAATCGGAGTATTTTTCTGATCAGTTTGAACCTGAATTATCATTTACACTTCAGGAGAAAAGCGTGGACAGTGTGCCGGATGCAACGATTACGCAGGAAAGCTTTAAGATCGTTGTAGAGACTAAAATGAGTGATTGGTTTTATTCAGACCAGCTTATGCGGCATCTTCATTCTTTTTCAGATGAAAAATATAAGGTGATGCTGACTGTGGCACCTGAGCAGATGGATGAGAAAAAACTTTCAGAGGTTGGGAAGCAGATCGCAGAATACAATAAAAATCAGACTCGTCCTGTGGTACATATCAACACGACATTTGAAAGGATTGCGCAATCCGTTCAAGATGTAATAGATGACCGGGACTATGAAATGCAGGATGTGATTGATGATTATCTGAACTATTGTTATTCGGATGGACTTATCCCGGTGGCTGATTCCTGGAAATATATGCGGTCACAGCTTGCAGGAACCACATTTGATTTTAACATTATGGAAGATGTTTATTATGATAATGCTGACCGTGGATTCAGGGCTCATGACTATCTTGGACTTTACAAAGAAAAGAGCGTGAGAGCAATAGGGAAAATATGTGCGAGAATCCTTGCTGTAGAGGTGGATGGTGAACTTCAGTTAGAAGCTGAGGTTGGAGATATCACGGATGAGAGAAAAGAGAAAATAATCCGTTGCATTGAGGATGGCGACAGCCACGGATATGATCTGCATACCATAAAGCATAGATACTTCTTTGTGGAGAAATTCTATTCTATGGATTACAAGAAAACATCTCCGAGAGCACCAATGGGATCAAGGATATTTAATCTTGCTGAGGTGCTTGGAACGGATGAACTTCCGGACACAGAGAAGATTGCGGGGATGCTGTCTGAGAAGACGTGGGAATAGTTAAAAGAAGGGAGTGAACAGTATTGGATAATACATTCATTGAGGTAAAGTCAAACGGGGTAGTATCTGCAAAACAGGGGAGCAACAAAAGGACTCCATATGACCATCAGAAGAGGGCGATGGAGAATCTGGATATCATAGATGAGACACCGAGCTACAGTACGCTGGTTGTCCTTCCTACAGGTGGAGGAAAGACCTATACCGCATCCATGTGGCTCTTAAAGCACGCACTTAACAGGCATAAAAAGATTCTTTGGATTGCACACAGGCAGATGCTTCTCGATCAGGCGGCTGAGTCCTTCCAAAAGTACGCATATGCCGAGACGCTTCCTAATGTTTCATCTTTTACATACAGGATTGTATCAGGCTCCACAAATCATGACAGGACGATTGATATTTCTCCGAAAGATAATCTGCTGATCGCAAGCAAAGACAGCATCGGAAGAAATATGGAGGCTCTTGATAATTGGCTGAACGGTGATGATGAAGTTTATCTGGTGATCGACGAAGCGCATCACTCCACAGCGAAGACCTATCGAAAGATAATCGACCATGTGAAGTCCAAGGTTAAGAATGCAAAGGTTATTGGACTTACCGCCACTCCATTCCGCACGGCCGAGAGTGAGCAGGGGTTATTAGCAAAAATATTTTCTGACGGTGTAAAGACCGGGAAGGTTGAAAAAGGAAATATCGGAATCACTTATCAGATAGGGCTTAAGGATCTGATAAACAGAAGGATACTGTCGAAGCCAATATTTGAAAGCTGCTATACAGAAGAAGCCTTTGGGGATAATCTGGGGCTTGATGACTGGGATAAGATTTCGCACTTGGATGTGCTGCCAGAGGCTATTGCAGGGCAGATGGCTGATAGTGCAGCCCGTAATAAGCTGATTGTCGAAACATACAAGAATAATCAGGAAGTCTACGGACAGACTATTGTGTTTGCCGTTAATGTGGTACACGCCATATCTCTCTGTAAACTGTTCAACCGTGCCGGTATTTCAGCTGAGTTCATTGTATCGGATGTAAAGGATATGGTGACAGGGGTTACGATCAGTAGAGAGGATAATGAGAGAAAACTTGAAAGCTACAGAAATGGCGATACAAAGGTGCTTGTGAATGTAAATATTCTTACTGAGGGCGTTGATCTTCCACAGACAAAGACTGTATTTCTTGCAAGACCGACTGTATCCACGATACTGATGACGCAGATGATCGGACGTGCTCTCAGAGGAGAGGCAGCGGGTGGTACGCCGGATGCACATATCGTATCGTTCGTGGATAACTGGAATGAGCATATAGCCTGGGTTAATCCGGAGAATCTGTTTATTGATGCGGATAATGATTTCTCAGATACAGAGTCTGATCGTCAGAAACATGAGATTCGGATGATTGCTATATCCAAAATTGAGGAATTTGCGGCAATACTGGACGATTCTGTTGATACGACTGCGATAGAGCGTGTGCCGTTTGAGCAGAGGATCCCGATTGGAATGTATGCCTTCACATATCTTGAAGAAAACGGTATGGATCATTCTTATCAGGTAATGGTGTATGACAGCACGCAGGAAGCCTATGAGGATATGATGTATGCACTTCCTGAGCTGTTTAAGGAATTTAAGGCGGATGAGGAATTTCTGCCGGATGATATTTTACACAAGATGGCTGATCAGATCAGGGATACATATTTCCTTGGAGAGATGATTCCGCCATATGAGGAAAAGGACGTTATCCATATTCTGAAGTATTACGCTCAGTACGAGGATATTCCTAAATTCTATACATTTGATGCTGTGGACAAGAGCAAACTGGATGTTGCAGCGATAGCAAAGCATATCTGGGATGAAGATATGGGACCGAGGAAGAAAGGTGAATATGTGGATGCCCTTTGGGAGGATGCGGATGACAATATGTTACGGCTGTTCTTTGGAAGAAAGGTTTATTTCTGGAAGCAGCTGGATATTGAGATGATGAAGCTTTCAAGCCCTACCATATTTGACGATGAAGAAAACGTGAAGTATGGTACCAAGGACTTTGCCGATATGTCTCTTTACGAGATACGAAAGATAAATCCTGATTATGAGAAGAAACTGAGAGAGGATGCTTTCGAGGCTTCCATGAATGAAGAGGGATGTTATATCTGTGCGGAATGCGGCTTGCAGGCTGAATATAAGATTCCGTTCCAGGTGGATCATATCGTTCCGCTGAATAAAGGCGGAAAGACTGTACCGGAAAACTTGCAGATCCTTTGCCGGAGCTGTAACGCAAAGAAGAGTGATTCATTATGATAGAACTTTACTATGATTCCTATTCCGTGGCGTATTTTGTTGTGAGTCAGGAAATGGGAACAAAGACTCAGATGGAGTTTTTGGACAAACTTTATGAGCAGGAATACGAGTTTCTGCATCCGATTTATAAGGGAAACAAGAAGGACTTTATTTCAGATGTGCTATATTGGACGGACTATCTGGTGGATAAGGAAAAGCTGGACAAGGAATATCCGGTTGTGGAAAAGGACTTCAAAGCAACCGGCAGGCAGTTCATAAGAGAGAATATGATGTCGGATTATCCGGAATTTGATCTATTCTTTATGCTTTTAAGGCTGAGGATTCTCTATCTGGATGGGAAAGATTATGTTCGGATGAAGCTGAGAACGCTGTTAAAGCATTATGGTTACAAGCGCAGGAGCGATGCAATCACTTCGCATATCAAGGATTGCATGATGTTCTACCACATCCAGCCTTATCTGAGAGGTGAGGAAGAGTGCGATATAAGGAAGATAGATCTCGATGACATGATCACGTTTAGGGTTCTGTAGTGCATTGAGAACTATGGAAGGATGTGAAGTCGATGATACCTGGACATAATGGGCGCTATTCGGACGATCCCTTAGAGGATTCACTGTTAAGGGATGACGAACAGCGACTGCTTGATGAAATGGATGAAGAGAGTAGGCAGCAGAATAATAGCAATTCAAATGGATGGGCGGGACTGATTGGAATAATTGCTATGATAGCGCTGATATTCTATGTGTTACACAGCATGGGAATTTTGGCGTTTCTGCTCTAAATGGGTGATAGTGAATGAAAAATCAGTATGTAGGAGATGTAGGAGATTATGGAAAATACTCTTTGCTCCGCTTTTTAGCACAAAACGATATTGCTGTAGGGGTGAACTGGTATCTTACAGAAGATGACAGTACAAACGACGGCAAGCATATTTCCTATCTTGGAAAGCCTGAGTGTAGGGAATATTGTCCTGAAGTGTTTGATGTAATGCGGGATATTATTGCATCCGGAGATAGAAATGTGAAGGCTGTGGAGGATAGTGGAGTAATACCGGGTGCTGTATTTTATGGTGATATCCTGAATACAACAGCTTATCCTTGGGAAGACCGAATGGCAATAAGGAATGAATGGCATAGCAAGGCCTTGAAAAAACTGGGGAAAGTAGACATTGTATTTGCTGATCCCGATAATGGAACTATTGGCTCCAAGAGTGCATCAAGCAAAGATGCTGAAAAGTTTACTCTTTTGAGTGAAATAGAAGATTTCTATAAACAGGGAAAGAATGTGGTTTATTATTGCCAGAAAGCCCGAAGAAATGAAAACCAATGGGAAGAAAAGAAAAATGAGATGGTGGGTCTATTGCCTGAGGCTAAAATTCTGGTGCTGACATTTCGGCGTGGGACTCGGAGATCATATATTTTTGTGGTCCATCCAGATGATTATATCCAGTATAGGAATCTTATAGAGGAGTTTGTGAAGAATTATTGGAAAGAAGCCGGAGAAAAATCATCGTTTATGATAGAGGATGGGCTTTGATTTTGTGAGTGTCGGCAGCTATAGGAAGGAAAAGGGAGCACTGCATGACAGAGGTACAAATCAGCGTATGCTCAAAAAGGATAAAGATTGCTTTCGAGATGTGACATATTTGTTTTGGAATTAGCAGTACCGAAATATTTATGAAAGGAGGAGCAGCTTAGTGGAGATAATACTGAACTACAAATCATATTATGAAGCGTTTGTGCTGGGCGTTGTGGATTCCGGCTATACGGCTGTTGCTAAGCTGCTCTTTTTTCCACTGTTTAAGCCTCATACCGTAGTCAATGATGATGGTGTGCCATTTGAAGCAGAATCCACCATTGCTGCCCGCTGGGCACACGGATATATACCGATTCACGAAAATATCAGAAAAGCGGCAGCAAAGAATGAAAGCCTGAAACTGTATATAGACTATTTCAAGAACACTATCGTTCCCAAAGAACTGTCTGAAGCAACTACAGATGAGATGCTGGATGCGATGGTGGAGCTGGTGAATAATTGTGATCTGCGTCCTAACAAGAAAAAGCAGTTTTTGAAATATTATAACGATGGGGAGATAGGTGAGTTCCTTGCCAGAGTGTTTCAGAGGGCTTTGCTTGGAAATAATCATGTTGCATCCGCAAATACAGGTATTTCAGCGGCAGACGATAATAGTGATGCGATGCGGGAATTTGATGAACTTGTGATAAAAAAGAAGCCGGAACTCTTCTTTCCGCACAACATCAGAAAGAATGAAACGTTTGTGAATCAGTTATATGCTGCTTACGAAAAGAAAACCGGAAGAAAAGTGCGAAAAAGAAACGATGTATCCAGGGTTGGGTATGAGGAGCACTTTGATACCCAGCGTAAGTGGTATTACTATGCGGAAACGATACATAGGGAAATCAGGGATTCTATGAAGCGCAAGGAAGAGGATTGCTTCAAGAATCTGAAAAATGAAGTAGAAGCCGGTATTTATCATGTGAGCCATAAACCCTACGATGATCCGGTGGATAGGATTGATAAGGTTACAGAGAGAGCGTGTGATGTAAATGTATCTCCCAGTACACAGCAGGAATTATTCAACTGGATCGGACCGCCGGAATTGATGGGTGTATGTCATATGCTTGTGAATGACGAGAGATTAAAGTGGGTGGAGGATGATGAAAATGCACAATCTGTTTAACTCCACCTTTGAGGTGGAACTAAGGATCCTTTGTCTCCTTGCATCGGGCAGAAAGACACAGCTTAATCTTGAAAAAATCATATCTCTTGATTTTATCGTATGCTATGCGGAATGCTTCCAGCTTCCTTTTCGCAATTTGCATGGGAATAACGCTTCCATGTATGGAGAACTTGCGAATCGTCGGGAACTTTGCGAAGAGGCTATAAAAGCCCTTGTGACTGACGGGCTTGTGGATGTCACTATAGATGCCGGATATCTATATAGTATTTCAGCATCCGGAAGAAAATATACAAAGAAGCTGAAGAGTGAATATGCCATTCAGTACCAACAGATTGCGGCAGAGGCACTGAAGAGCTTTAAGAAATATTCGGACGGGGAACTGTCCTTGATGATACAGGATAATGCCCTAAGGGCTTTAAGGGAGGTGCGCTGATGTATTACATATCAAAACTCAGGGTTATGAGTGGGAAGAGTACGGTATCAGAGCACTATTTTGATCCGGGACTTAATATAGTATACGGTGTTTCTGAGTCAGGAAAAAGTCTGATTGTTGAATGCATTGATTTTATGTTTGGCGGCACTCCCAAAAAGCTTCTGAAGCAATCGCTTGAAGTACGTGCCATAGGGATTACGATAGATGTAGATGGCAAAGAAATCCGCATTTACAGAGAAATTGGTAAAAACCAAATGATTGTTACAGGTGAGGTTGAAGGTATTGAATATGGAACCTATACCTCTGAAAAGGGGAGTGCAAAAACTCCCGGGATCAACAAATTATGGCTGCATTTAATGGGAATAGATGATGATGTGACCATATATCAGTTTAAGAGTAGAAGCAAACAGTCTTTAACCTTACGAACTTTTGTGCATTCTTTTCTCTTAAATGTTTCGAGGACGGGGCATGAAAATAGTATTCTCTTCAATGGAAATGGATATAGCAGTAATATTCCTGTTTCAACCATGACATCATTGCTTTATCTTGCCACTGAAGAAAACTTTATACCGGAAGATGAACCCGAAAAAGTTGATTCTGATCCAATTATCAGGGCAAAAAAGTCCGCTACGGAAAAGCTATACTACCTTAGCATGGCCGCATTGGAGAAAAAGGATTTTGTAACACTTCCGGAGCCAAAGGACAATAAGAGCGTTGTGGAACTACAGCGAGAGATAGATATGCTTTTAGGCTCCATAGAAGAGGCTGAGGGGCAGCTTAATGACGCTCTTGAAGAAAACAAAAAAATCGGAGAAAAGATACTGGATATACAAAGGAAGCTGCTGGAATGTAATCATCTGAATGACCGTTTTTCAGCTTTGAGGAGCCAGTATGAATCTGACATCCGCAGACTTACATTTATAGCAGAGGGAGAAATTCATAGGGAATCTGTTGAGCGCATAGAATACTGTCCGTTCTGCAATGGAGAACTATCAAAAGAGAAGTCGGAATCTTGTGTTGAGGCGGCAGCAGCGGAAGTGGATAAAATAAGAACACAGATTGAAGGTCTACAATCTGCTGCTATCAGTATTCAGAATGAGATTGAGGCATTGAATGAAAAGAGAATCTCTCTTTCGCAGCGAAAAGAAGAAATTGATATTACGATACGAGGTGAACTGAAGCCGAAGGTTAGATCTTTGAGGGACAAATTGGGTGAATACTCATCTGCTCTTGAGCACGCAAAGGCAAAAGAACTGGTGAAATCTTTTGGGGAGATCCTTAAGGAAAAAATGGAAGAAGTAATAGATGAAGACCAGGTTGATAAGGACTTTGATATTGAGTCGGTTATAAAGGAATATTTCAAGAAACCGATGGATGAGCATCTTACAAATATATTGGAAAAAGCGAATTACAGGCACTTCATAGATGCTTATTTTGATGTAAATGTCTGTGATCTCGTGGTGAATGGAAGTGCGAAGATGATGCATGGACAGGGTTTCATCGCATATCTGAATACTGTGATGGCATTAGCTGTACAGGAGGTTATTGAGAGCTTTGATATGCACAGGCTTCCTCTTTTGGTTGTTGATTCGCCGATTATGTCTCTTGTAGAAAAGGAAGAAGATACATCGGAGGGAGGTTCCACTGATGTTGCAACCAACAGCATGAAGGTGGGATTGTTTCAGTACATGATCGATCACCGAAACGACAGGCAGATGATTGTTATAGAGAATAAGATTCCCAAAGGACCAACATATGACAAAGAAAAAGTAAAATTAATTCATTTCACTCTGGATGAAAATGTTGATACTTATGGTCTGATTAAAGATCATCGAGAGTAGACAGAAACCGCATAAACAATGGACTTAGGAGTCATCGTAAAAAGATGGCTCCTATTTTTTTGCATTTTTTTCTATGAATTTTATGTCGTTTCATGTCATTTCGGCTCCATTACAGGGAGAAATGATTCAGATATAGTACATACCAGCAGGGGGATAGTCCCCTGAGTAAAAATTTCAAATAGCCTGACACGCGTTAGGGCAATTTGGATACATATGTCGGATAAGCATTGCAACAATGCGAAAAATCGACATGAGTACCCTTTGTTCCTATGCGCGTAAAGCAGGTGTCTATAGGCCGGGGGTTCTCAATCGGGTACCACCGGCATCTTTTATCCAGATTGTCCTATCCGCAAAGCGCAGGCGGAAAGGACGATCTTATGAAATTCCACAAAACCAATCAGAACAACAGGAACAGTATTCCCTACAGGTACACGCTTACAGACGAGAAAGGGCGTGAGTATGAAGTTAGGGGAGCGATATGTCCGGGGGAGGATGGTGTTACTCAGGCGGACATTGATCTCTACTACAAAGATGAAGATGACGAGGTGGAGAACAATATCCGTAACGCCAGGCAGAGAAGAAGGTCTGAAAAGGAAAAGAGGCAGATCAAGGAATGGCGTGAGAGATTTATCAAGGATTTCATGGAGAGATACGGCTATGCGCCGGGAGATGAATATGTTGATTTTTGTCAGGATGAGGTATTTCCGAAAAACTGGTCCTTATCGCTGGATTCATCTGCTGAGCTTGGCATAGACGAGGATGAAAATTTAACATTGAACGCTCCATCGGTAGTCGTGCCCTATGAAGATATTGTCATGTGCCGCCAGATCATGGAAATTGCGGCTTCCATATTAAACGAGAAGAATTACGAGATTTTTCACAGAGTGTATGTCGGGAATGAGCTTCAGAAAGATGTGGCAAGTGATCTGGATATGGATCCGAGGCAGGTGAATAAGAGCTTGAAACGCAGTATTGCGCACATTCAGAAGAAACTTGGGATAAAAAAATGAATTATTTGAAATTTGTGGGGTGATTTTTTCTGGAAATCGACCACTGAGATTTGTAAGGGGCAAACACAAATCACATCCCTTGCAGAAAGAGAGGTGCCATATGGGCTTAAAACACAGGATCATCATCAATGTTTCTGATCCCGATGGCAACAAGGTCAACATCCTGAAGGGTGCGGAACGCAGACTCCCCACAAGGCTCTTGAAGTTCTTGTTTGGAGATTACACGCAGGTGTATCTGCTTTCTCCCGGACAGACCATTGACTCTGTTGACATCAAGGAGATCAAGGAAGGAGGGGCAAATGAAGCTGTACGAAGTAAACCTTGCCATCCAGTCCGCGCTTGACCGGCTGGACTTCGATGAGGAAACCGGCGAGATCGGTGAGAACACCGAGGCGGTGCTTGCGGAGCTGGATGCGCTGGAAATGGAGAGAGACCGGATATTGGAGTACATCGCCATGACCGCTCTCAATATCAGATCCGATGCGGCGGCATTAAAGGCTGAAGAAGGAAGACTGAAAAAGCGCAGGGAGGCATTGGAGCGTAAGGAAGAAAAGATCATTTCCATCTTAGACCGTGAATGTGGCGGTGAGAAAAAGGATCTTGGATTCGCAACGGTTTCCTACAGGAAATCCGAAAGTGTGGAGGTGCTGGACTCAGCAAAGGCGTGTGCATGGCTCCACGACAACGGGCATAACGATTGCGTCCGCATAAAGCCGCCTGAGGTTATGAAGGATGAGGTGAAGAAGCTCATCAAGAATGACGCTAAGGTACCGGGCGTGAAGCTGATTACAAAAAATAACTGTTCGCTGAAATAGGAGGGAGCGAGAAATGATCAAAATTTCAAAGGGAAAAATCAAACGTCCGCTGAGACTGGTGGTGGACGGCGTGGAGGGCGTAGGCAAGAGCACCTTCGCGGCACAGTTTCCGGATCCGCTGTTTATCGACCTTGAAAACGGCACGGATTCGATGGATGTCATGAGGACACAGAAGCCGGAAACATGGGAAGAGCTGTTGCAGATTGTGAGAGAGGTTGCGGCTGATCCGAGCGTTTGTAAGACGCTGATCGTGGATACCGGGGATTGGGCTGAGGCGTTATGCGTGAAGTATATCTGCCGTAAGTACAAGACCGACGGGCTGGAATCTTTCGGATATGGCAAAGGCTATGTGTACCTGAGGGAAGAGTTTGAAAACCTGCTCCACGAGCTGGATAAGGTGATCGCCTCCGGTGTGAATGTGGTGATCTGTGCTCATGCTCAGATCAAGAAGTTCGAGCTTCCGGATGAGGCAGGCAGCTTTGACAGGTATGAGCTGAAGATGTCAAAGAACGTTTCGCCGCTTGTCAGGGAATGGTGCGATATCCAGCTGTTTGCGAATTTCAAGACCTATGTTATTGCCACGGAGAATAAGAACCACAGCAAGGGTACTGGCGGCACCAAGAGGGTTATGTATGCTTCGCATACTGCATCGTGGGATGCAAAAAACAGACATGGATTGCCGGATGAGATGGAGCTGGATTTTAAGTATATCGCCCACCTTTTCGGAGATGCGATTGCACCGGTGCAAAAGCCGGATTCACCTATAGAGAAGCTGAAGGCTTTGATGGAGAAGTCCGGGGTGACAGAGGCGGAGCTTCAGAAGGTGGTTGCTGATAAAGACAAGTATCCCGTTGACACGCCGGTTTCGGATTACGACAGCAAGTTCATTACGGGCTGGGTGATCAAGTACTGGGATCAGATCATGCCGCTTATCACGGCAAACAGGAACAATGTAAACGAGCCTGCAGGCGCAAACAATGTAGGAGGAAAAGACCATGAATGATCAGAATCAGGCGATGAGCTGGGATGATGTCCTGGAGAATGATGGCGCGGAATTTGTCACGCTGCCGGAGGGCGATTATCCCTTTGAGATCACGGGATTTGAGAGGGGCAGCTTTCCCGGAAGCGAGAAGATGTGCCCTTGCGACAAGGCAACGGTGACGCTCCATATCGAGGTTGAACAGGGCAGCACTAATGTTTTCGATGACCTCATCCTGCATAAGAGGATGGAATGGAAGCTCAGCCAGTTTTTCAGGGCAATCGGGCAGAAGAAAAAGGGCGAGCGTGTGGCTATGAACTGGAATCGCATTGTGGGATCCAGAGGGCGTGCGCATATCATCGTGAACAAGTACACCGACAAGAACGGGCAGGAGCGCGAGAACAACAAGGTTGGAAAATATCTGGAATACGATGAGAGCCTTATGCCGAAGCCTGCCGGGGTAGATGATGACGGTTTCATGAAGATCCCTGAGGGAGCGGACAGCGAGCTGCCGTTTGATTGATGGGAGGGTAGTGTATGCAGTTAAGACCGTATCAGAGAGAGGCTGTTACGGCGGTGCACCGGGAGTGGGATGAGGGGCGTCTTCGGACGCTTCTCAACCAGGCCACCGGTACGGGCAAGACAGTCGAGTTCTCGGAAATAACAAAAGATCAGGTAGATAAGGGCGAGCGTGTATTACAGCTTGCGCACAGGGAAGAATTGCTGACTCAGGCATCCGACAAACTGAAAGCGTTGACAGGGCTGGACACGGTGCTTGAAAAGGCTGGGAGCAGCAGCTTGGGGAGCTTTATCCCGGTGACAGTGGGTTCGGTACAGTCGATGGCACAGCCTAAGAGGTTGGCGCAGTTTCCGCCAGATTATTACCAGACCATTATCGTGGATGAAGCGCATCATGCTATGTCGGACAGCTATCAGAGGGTGTTGAAGCATTTTCCTGAGGCGAAGGTTTTGGGCGTGACCGCCACTCCGGACAGGGGCGATAAAAAGAACCTTGGTGAATATTTTGACTCTATGGCGTATGAATACCCGATGGCTCAGGCAATTAAGGACGGATATCTGGTGCCGATCCGGGCGCAGATGATACCGCTGGAAGTTGATCTGGGAAGTGTGAAGGTTGCAAACGGCGATTTCAGCGCGGGAGATATCGGATGTGCATTGGAGCCGTACTTGGAGCAGATTGCGGATGAAATGGTGAAGAATTGCCAGGGTAAAAAGACCGTTGTGTTCTTACCGCTGATCGCTACGAGCCAGAAGTTCTGTGAGATGCTGAAACGCCGGGGATTAAAGGCGGCTGAGGTAAATGGAAACAGCGAAGACCGGACGCAGATTCTGGAAGATTTTGAAAACGGCAGGTATGACATTCTCTGTAATTCAATGCTTTTGACAGAGGGTTGGGATTGCCCTTCAGTTGATTGCATCGTGGTGTTGAGACCTACAAAGGTGCGAGGACTTTACCAGCAGATGGTAGGACGGGGCACAAGGCTTCATCCCGGCAAAACTGACCTGTTACTCTTGGATTTCTTATGGCTCACGGAAAGGCACGATCTCTGCAGACCGTCCGCACTGATCTCAAAGGACGAGAAGATTGCGGAGATGATCGATAAGAAGATCCGTGAGAATGACGGAGAGGTTGACATTATCGAGGCTGAGGAACAGGCGGAAAAGGATGTTTTGGCTGAACGTGAGGCGGCTCTTGCGAGGGAGCTGGAAGCTATGAGGAAGCGTAAGCGCAAGCTGGTGGATCCGCTGCAATACGCATTGTCGATAGCGGCTGAGGATCTGACCAATTATGTTCCGACTTTCATGTGGGAACAGGCTCCGCCTTCGGAGAAGCAGCTTCAGTTTTTGGAGAGACGGGGCATATTCCCTGAGAGCGTTGCGAATTGCGGTATGGCTTCACTTTTGATCGACAGGCTTAAAAGGAGACAGGAAGAGGGGCTTGCCACACCGAAACAGATCCGCTGTCTCGAAAGATATGGGTTCAGGCGTGTGGGTACATGGCTCTTTGACGATGCGAACCGCATGATCTCGATGTTGGCAAACAATCACTGGCAGCTGCCCTATGGAATGCAGCCTGCCGCATATACACCGTAGGAGGGTATGAGATGGATAACAATGTTTTATCGGCGTTGAAATCGCTGCCGGTTGCGGATATGAGCCGTGCTGACTGGATCACAGTCGGCATGGCACTCAAAGAAGAGGGTTATCCCTGTTCAGTGTGGGATGACTGGTCCCGGAATGACAAACGATATCACACCGGGGAGTGTGAGAAGAAGTGGGATAGCTTCAATGGCAGCGGCAACAGGGTGAAAGCCGGAACTATTGTTCAGATGGCGAAAGACCGAGGCTGGAAGCCCTATATGGATGAGAGTGGCAAGATCGGATGGGATGACACGATTGAATATGATGGTGACAGCTTTACCGGGTTCTCTTCACAGAGCGAATGGGATCCGGTGGAGGATTTCAAGACTTATCTTAACACGCTGTTTGAGCCGGATGAGGTTGTGGGCTATGTGACCGGCGATGTCTGGCAGGATGCAGATGGCAGGTGGGTTCCTTCAAAGGGGGTGTTCTATAAAACCGCCGGGAACCTCTTAAAATCCCTGGACAAATATCCCGATGATCTGGGAGCCACTATCGGAGACTGGAAGCTGGATGTGGGCGCGTGGATCCGCTTTAATCCGCTGGATGGCAAGGGCGTGAAGAACGAGAATGTGACACGCTTTACCTATGCGCTGGTGGAGTCGGACACGTTGCCTATCGCAGAGCAGGATGTTCTTTTCAGAAAGCTGGAATTGCCGATAGCGGTGCTGGTGCATTCCGGGGGAAAGTCTCTCCATGCGATTGTGCGGGTGGATGCGGCTGATTATGAGGAATACCGGAAGCGTGTAGAGTTCTTATATGACTTTCTTGAAAAGAACGGCGTTTCTATCGACAAGCAGAACCGCAATCCTTCGCGTCTATCACGATTACCCGGTGTAACACGGAACGGGAACCGCCAGTATATCGTAGCTACGAATATCGGGCGCAAGTCCTGGACGGAATGGATGGACTTTGTGGAGGGCGTGAATGATGAGATGCCGGATATGGAGACCTTGGATCAGTACAAGGATAATCCGCCGATATTGCCGGAAGAGCTGATTCAGGGGATTCTCAGGAGAGGTCACAAGATGCTGATTTCGGGATCATCAAAAGCTGGAAAGTCATTTCTGCTAATGGAGCTTTGCATTGCCATAGCAGAGGGTTCAACGTGGCTGGGGTTCAACTGCCGCAAGGGGAGAGTGCTGTATGTCAATTTGGAGATCGATCCAGCAAGCTGTATCAATAGGTTCCTGAAGATATACGAGGCTTTGGAGATGCCGATGGACAATGCAAAAAATATCGTGCTGTGGAATCTCCGTGGACACGCCGTACCGCTGGACCAGTTGGTGCCAAAGCTCATCCGCAGGGTGAGAGACCAGCATTTTGACGCTATTGTTATTGATCCGATTTATAAGGTCATCACCGGCGATGAAAATTCCGCATCGGATATGGGAGCCTTCTGCAATCAGTTTGACAAGATCTGCAATACGACAGGGTGTTCAACAATCTACTGTCATCATCATAGCAAGGGAGCCCAGGGAGCGAAGAAGGCTATGGACAGGGCAAGCGGTTCGGGAGTGTTCGCAAGGGATCCGGATGCTCAGCTGGATATGATCGAGTTGGAGCTGTCGGACGATATCAAGAACAATGTCCGGGATGGATATGCTACGGCGTGGCGGCTGGAATCGTCTCTCAGGGAGTTCCCGAATATCAAGCCCGTGAATTTTTGGTTTGATTATCCGCTGCATAGGATCGATGACAAGGGAACATTGGAGTCGATGCCTGCACAGGGTACCTATGCAGCGGGAAAGCTTAAGAATCCAAATTCAAAGTCAAAAGAAGATGCGTTGACTGAATTTCGGAATGCTTACGATGCGTGCATGGCGAATGGTGAGGTGACTGTTCAAAGTCTAATGAAGTACATGGATATATCGGACAAAGCTATCTATGCGCGGATTAAAAGAATGAACGGTGAATATATTCTCGAAAAAGGCAAGGTTGTGAGGTTTGATCATGCCGTTGATAAGGAGGAGAGAAATTCTTCTTCAACTCTGAATATATAAATATATTCAAATTGAAAGTTAGACACCCAAACATGGGTAGGGCTTAAAAGCCCGCCCTACCCTGTTTGAGGAGTCCAACTTTACGAGAGCAGGGTAGACGATGCAGAAAATAAAGGGCGTTGAAAGTCGTTGAAAACCTTATGAATTATGGGGATGAGGCATTTTAGCGCAGCATAATTTTCAACATAACAGGGAGGCATTGAAGAAAATGGATTTTTTTATGGCGATGAAGCCGCCGACGGCGACGGCTCAGGAACATAGCGTGAAGGTGGTAGGCGGGAAGCCGGTATTTTTTGATCCGCCGAATGTGAGGGAGGCAAGGGAGCTTCTTATGGGGCATCTGATCAGGCATAAGCCGGACAAGCCTATCGAGGGAGCTGTGGAGCTTACTGTGATGTGGCTGTTTCCCAAGGGCAAATCTCACAAGCATGGAGAGTGGCGCATCACAAAGCCGGATACCGACAATCTTCAGAAAATGCTGAAGGATTGCATGACAAGAGTGGGTTATTGGAACGATGATGCTCAGGTGGTGAGTGAGCGTGTTCAGAAGAGATGGTCAGCGGAGCCAACGGGCATTTATATCGAGATCAGGGAATTGGAGGTGACAGAGGATGTCAATAAGCAGAAAGAATAATGAGCAGTATCCAGATCCCACAGCTTATGCGGCACTTACGGCGGTGGCGAGGTCGGAGAAGCGTTCAAAAAAGAAGTTTATGCCGCTGGTTTATATCTGTTCGAGATATGCGGCGGATGAAAAGCGCACTGTTTCTGAAAATGAAGAGGCGGCGGTGCGGTATTCACAGTTCGCTATTGAGCAGGGATGCATTCCGCTGGCAAGCCATCTCCTATATCCGAGGATACTGGACGATGACGATCCGAAGCAGAGGCGTATGGGCTTATTTTTCGGAAAGGTGTGGCTGGACATCGCAAGGGAGATATGGATATTCTCTGACGGCACTTTATCGTCCGGGATGCGGGCTGAGTATGATCATGCAAAGCAGCGCGGCTATAAGATGCGGTTCTTCAATGAGGATATGGAGGAAGTCAGCTATGGAAAGCAAACATAGAAGAGAGGTTCCGGATTATGACGCTGAGGGCTGCTTCCGGCTGGCTAATGCGATAGTGATACTCACAGCTAAGGACTACCGGAGGGCACTAAAAGCATTAAAAAGAAATCCGAAAAGCCGAATCGCAATGGATACGGCGATGGAATGTGAGAGGTTCTTTGATGGAGACTGGATAAAGGCTCTTACAACAGTAGACGGACAGTGGCTAAAGAACAAGTTAAGGGAGGAGGTAAGGAACGATGAGAATTAAAGAGTACCTGAATCAGGCGCACAGGCTGGACCAGAGGATCAACAGCAAGCTTGACCAGATTGCATCGCTCCATGATCTGGCAACGAAAGCGACGGTGACATATTCTGATATGCCGCGCAATCCGAACAAGGGTAAGTCCAAGCTGGAAGATACCATTGTGAAGATCATGGAGTTGGAAGAAGAGATCAACCGTGATATCGACAGACTGGTGGAGCTTAAGGGCGATATCACGCATTTGATCAAGAGGCTGGACAGTCATGAGTATCAGATTCTTTTGGAGCAGAGATACCTTTGCTTCAAGTCATGGGAGCAGATATCCGTGGATATGGGATACAGCATCCAGCACACATACCGCCTGCATGATGAGGCATTGACGGAATTAAATAAGATTTTCAAAGATGAGAGTAAATGAGAGAGAATGAGAGTTCCGTCTTATGATATTGTTATGATGGCGATAGTGAAAATGATGAGAGCCCGGTGGGAGAGATCCTTGCCGGGCTTTTGTATTGGAGATGATGATATGCCAAAGAAACCGAAAAGACCGTGCTCTTATCCCGGCTGTCCTAAGCTGACAGACGGCAGATACTGTGAAGAGCATCAGAGTGTGGTCAACAGCAATTATGAAAAGTATGGACGGGATCCGGCTACAAAGAAGCGTTATGGAAGAGCTTGGAAACGGATCAGAGACAAGTACGTGTTGGAGCATCCATTCTGTGAGCTGTGCTTTAAGCGTGGAATTATCGTGGAAACAGAGGAAGTTCATCACATGAAGCCATTAGCTGAGGGTGGAACACATGATAAAAGCAATCTGATTTCCCTGTGTAAATCCTGCCACTCAACGATTCATGCGAAGAGGGGGGATTATTGGGGAGATCGCAGGGGGCAGGGAGAGTGAAAATCTCTACAGTCTCTACCCTCAGGGAACGGCGGGGGGCTCTCACGTGCACAAACGGTTTTTCAAACGGGGTATATGCCCTGCCAGTATAGAGGTGGTGATTTTCGTGGCTAAGGATGGAACGGCGCGGGGCGGTGCCAGGGTCGGTGCCGGTCGCAAGGGGAAAGCCCTGAAGGACAAGTTAATAGAGGACGGCAGGGCTTCCGTCATGACTGTTCCGGACGATGTGGAGGCGGTCGAGATGCCGCCGGTCAAGGATTACATGAAAGAGACTCAGCGTGACGGCAAGCCGCTGGGTGCTGAGGATATCTATACCGACACATGGAAGTGGCTTGAAAAGGTTGGGTGCGCGGCATTCGTGAATCCGCTGCTGATAGAGCAGTACTCCATGACGGTGGCACGGTGGATACAGTGCGAGAAGGCTATTTCTGAGTTCGGGATGATCGGGAAACATCCTACTACTGGTGCGCCGATGGCTTCACCATATGTGAGCATGAGCCGTGATTACCAGAAGCAGATCAATCAGGTGTGGTACGAAATATACCAGATCGTAAAGGAGAATTGCGCCGGTGACTATGCGGAAAAATCCGAGGATCCGATGGAGAACCTGTTGAATTTGAGAAAGGGTAAGCAATGAGAAAGAAAAAGACCGATGTGACGGTGGATAAGATAACTGAATCCGAGGCGAAGACCTTAAACAAGGGTGCCGTGAAGTGGGTGGCAATCGACTCCATAAAGCCTTATGAGAAGAATCCGAGGGATAACAGCGAATCCATACCAAAGGTAGCGGAAAGCATTAGAAAATTCGGCTTCCTGCAGCCGATTGTATGCGACAGTGACGGCGTAATCCTTGCAGGGCATACGAGATATGCGGCTTCACAGAGTCTGGGGCTTAAGGAAGTCCCGGTGCTGTTTGCCAAAGGGCTGACAGAGGCACAGGCGAAGGCATACCGGCTTGCGGATAACAAAGTATCCGAATCGTCCAAGTGGGATGACGGATTCCTTATGGAAGAGCTGAATGACCTGGCTGTATTCGATTTCGATATGGCTGATTTCGGCTTTGATATGTCCGAGGTTGGCAGACGGCGTAAGAGCTGGGCGGCTACTGATAAGAAGTGCAATCTGAAAAAGAAGATCAAGCAGCATTCCCACGGCGGTCTGATCTATACGACGTTTTATGAGACCGGGAAAGACGGAAAGCCGCTCACGGAGATCAAAGAGGATGAGGGCAATGTGGAGCTTTTTGCGGATAATCTCTGTGATTATCTGGAAGAGGTTGCCGGGATGAACCTGTCTAAGGGTGACTGGTGCCTATGCACTACTCCGAGACGGAGACACAAGAGCGGATTCCACTTTGCCACGGAGATATGCAGGGTGACGGCTGAGAAGATGGGGATCCCGTTTTATGCGGATGCATTTGAGGCGGAAAACCGGAGCAGGATAGAGCCGGTTTTCAACATGATAAAAGAACCCAAAGAGCAGAACGTGATCCTGTATGACGATATCGTGACAACCGGGGTGACGCTACGAACGATCAGGCAGCTTCTGATCGACAGCGGTCATGTGGTACTGTTGGCGGTAGGGATAAAGAACTGAGGTGATGGCGGTGGAGAATTATACACCGAGCAGATTCATGCTGGATACTTCACACTATGATGAAGACATGGCTGATTATGCCGTGAATTTCATACAGTGCCTGAAGCATACCAAGGGTGTGTGGGCGGATAAGCCGTTTCAGCTGATACCGTGGCAGGAACAGATCATCCGGGATCTTTTCGGGATCGTGAAAGAGAATGGATACCGGCAATTCAATACGGCATACATTGAGATTCCGAAAAAGCAGGGAAAATCGGAGCTTGCTGCGGCGGTTGCGCTGCTTTTGACCTGTGGTGATGGTGAAGAGCGGGCTGAGGTTTATGGATGCGCCGCTGACCGCAATCAGGCGAAGATCGTTTTTGATGTGGCTGTGGATATGGTGCGGTTTTCCAAGGCTTTATCCAAGAGGGTGAAGATACTGGAATCACAGAAGAAGATCATCTATGAACCGACAAAAAGCACATATCAGGTATTGAGTGCGGATGTGGCAAACAAGCACGGCTTCAATACCCACGGGGTTATATTCGATGAGCTGCATACCCAGCCAAACCGGAAGCTGTATGATGTCATGACACAGGGCAGCGGAGATGCGCGAATGCAGCCATTATACTTTCTGATAACCACGGCAGGGAATGATACCAATTCCATCTGCTATGAGATTCATCAGAAAGCAAAGGATATTGAGTGTGGCAGGAAGGTTGATCCGACTTTTTATTCCGTGATATACGGTGCTGAAGAATCTGAGGATTGGACGGATCCGAAGGTATGGGCGAAGGCAAATCCATCTTTGGGAATAACGGTCGGGATAGACAAGGTGAAAGCGGCCTGTGACTCTGCGAGACAGAATCCTGGTGAAGAGAATGCTTTCCGGCAGCTGAGGCTGAACCAATGGGTGAAGCAATCAGTACGGTGGATGCCGATGGAGAAATGGGATGCGTGTGCGTTTCCTGTGAATGAGGATGATTTGGAAGGGCGTGTCTGTTATGGTGGTCTGGACTTATCATCCACAACGGATATCACGGCGTTTGCGCTGGTATTTCCGCCTATGGATGAGGAAGATAAGTATATCGTGCTTCCTTATTTCTGGGTACCGGAAGAGACGCTTGATCTGAGGGTTAAGCGTGACCATGTTCCGTATGATGTTTGGGAGAGGCAGGGCTTCATCCAGACGACAGAGGGAAATGTGGTACATTATGGCTACATTGAGAAGTTCATTGAGAGTCTAGGGGAGCGATTCAATATCAGGGAGATCGCATTTGACCGGTGGGGAGCCGTGCAGATGGTTCAGAACCTTGAAGGCATGGGATTTACAGTGGTTCCATTCGGACAGGGCTTTAAGGATATGAGCCCACCGACAAAGGAGTTGATGAAGCTGACCTTGGAACAGAGGATAGCGCACGGTGGGCATCCGGTCTTAAGGTGGATGATGGATAACATATACATCCGACAGGATCCGGCTGGCAATATCAAAGCGGATAAGGAAAAGTCCACAGAAAAGATTGACGGTGCCATTGCAACGATCATGGGACTTGATCGGGCGATACGGTGCGGCAATGATACATCGGAATCAGTGTATGACAGCCGCGGATTATTGGTGTTCTGACCGGGTACCAGAAAACGGTAGGTGAGATATGTTTTATGTACTGATATCGGGAAAAAGAGATTTCGAGGATTATAAGCGGTTTTGCAGGATACTTGATGAGAGCCTGAAGGATATTACGGATGAAATCGAGATCGTGGAGGGCGGCGCAAAGGGTACGGATGCTCTGGCAAGACGCTATGCGAATGAGCACGGGATCCGGTGTCGGGAGTTTTCGGCGTTATGGGATATCAACGGCAGGGCTGCCGGTCCGATACGAAACTCGGAGATGGTGAAGTTTGTGTCCGGGCATGAGAGCAAAGCCATTTTCTTTTGGGATGGCAAGAGCAAAGGCACCGGCGATTGCCTGAAAAAAGCAAGGAAAGCCGGGATTGCCTGTGAGGTTCATGCTACATGAGGGAGAGAAGGAATGGTCATAATATCGCTGGTAGGCTTCATTGTGATCATGGAAGCCATAAATCAGACATTGAAGGGAGACAACTGATATGGGAATGCTGAGCGGTTTGTTTAAGAGCAGGGATAAGCCCACGGACATGACAGCGGGAAGTGGTTACAGCTTCTTTCTGGGGAACAGTGCGAGCGGCAAGTATGTGACAGAGCGGTCTGCGATGCAGATGACGGCGGTGTACTGCTGTGTGAGGATCCTGTCGGAGGCGGTGGCAAGCCTGCCATTACAATTCTACAGATATACCGATGATGGCGGTAAGGAAAAGGCGGTGGAACATCCGCTTTATTTTTTGCTCCATGATGAGCCGAATCCGGAAATGACAAGTTTCATTTTCCGGGAGACATTGATGACGCACTTGCTATTATGGGGTAACGCATTTTCGCAAATTATCCGCAATGGTAAGGGCGAGGTGGTGGCTCTGTATCCGCTGATGCCGGATCGGATGAAGGTTGACCGTGATGAGCACGGGAAGCTCTATTACGAGTACACGGTATATGATGCGGACGATGTGAACGGCAGGAAAGGCACCAACAAGGTCGGGAGGACAGTACGGCTTCAGCCATATGATGTGCTGCATATTCCAGGGCTTGGCTTTGACGGGCTTGTGGGCTATTCGCCGATTGCGATGGCGAAGAATGCTATCGGGCTTGCGATTGCCACAGAGGAATACGGCAGTAAGTTCTTTGCGAACGGCGCGGCTCCTTCAGGTGTGTTGGAGCATCCGGGTACGATCAAGGATCCTTCAAGAGTGAGGGAAAGCTGGCAGGCGACTTTCGGCGGTTCGGGCAATGCAAATAAGATTGCCGTCTTGGAAGAGGGTATGAAATATACTCCGATTTCCATATCGCCGGAACAGGCTCAGTTCTTGGAGACAAGAAAGTTCCAGATTGACGAGATTGCCCGTATCTTCAGGGTGCCGCCTCATATGATCGGAGACTTGGAGAAATCCAGCTTCAACAACATTGAGCAGCAGTCACTTGAATTTGTGAAATATACCTTGGATCCCTGGGTGAGCAGATGGGAACAGGCAATGGTTCGTGCTTTGCTGACACAGGATGAGAAGAAACGATATTTTTTCAAGTTCAATGTGGATGGGCTTTTGCGAGGCGACTATCAGAGCAGGATGAACGGCTATGCGACTGCAAGGCAGAACGGCTGGATGTCTGCAAATGATATCAGGGAGCTTGAAAACCTTGACCGGATACCTGAGGAAGCCGGTGGGGACTTGTATCTCGTAAACGGGAACATGGTTCCCCTTATTTCGGCAGGTGCGGCGTACAACTTAGACAGTGAAGAGAAAGGAGATTCTGATGAAGAAGTTTTGGGAGTGGAAGAGCAGACAGATCAGAGACCAGGCTTCAGGCGAAGAGGTGGCTGAGAGGGTGCTTTTCCTGAATGGCACGATTGCTGAGGAAAGCTGGTTTGACGATGATGTCACGCCGGAGCTTTTCAGAAGAGAGCTTAATTCCGGTACCGGCAATATAACGGTCTGGATCAATTCACCGGGAGGCGATTGCGTGGCGGCGGCTCAGATCTACAATATGCTGATGGATTATAAGGGCGATGTCACGGTGAAGATCGACGGCATTGCGGCATCGGCGGCAAGCGTAATCGCTATGGCGGGTACGAAGGTGCTGATGAGTCCGGTAAGCTGCATGATGATCCATAATCCGGCAACCATAGCATTCGGCGATACGGCTGAAATGCAGAAAGCCATTGATATGCTTGCATCCGTCAAGGATTCCATTATGAATGCTTATGAGATAAAGACCGGCATGAGCAGGACGAAGATTTCTCACATGATGGATGCTGAGACATGGATGGATGCGCATAAGGCGATGGAGCTGGGCTTCGCGGACGGCATCTTGCAAAGAAAAGATACGGAGGCTGAGGATATCGGTGTTCCGCAGGTGTCGATGTTATGTTCCAGGGCGGAGATAACCAATTCGCTGATGGATAAGATATCTGCAAGGTGTAAGATCAAGCCGCCGGAAGAGAATTGCACCGGTGCAACAGAAACTGAAGACAATGTTGGTAATGGGCGTTCCGCTGATGAGATCAGGGAGCGCTTAAATTTTATCAAGAGATTCATTTAAGGAGGATATGACTTATGACTATCAATGAAATGATTCAGAAGAGAGCAAAGGTGTGGGATGCTGCCAAGAGCTTTGTGGATACCCACGAGAATGAGAACGGCGTGTTATCTGCTGAGGATAATGAGACCTATTCCAGAATGGAAAAAGAGATCGAGGATCTGACAAATGCCATCGACCGCCAGCAGAGGGCTGAGGCAAGGGAAGCAGAGTTTTCCAAGCCTGTGAACACTCCCATCACCGAAAGACCTGTGAAGCAGGTGGAGGAAAAGACCGGGCGTGCTTCCAATGCGTACAAGGAAGATTTCGGGGCGCATCTGAGGGGCAAGAGGCTTGTGCATAACGTTCTCTCCGAGGGCGTACAGGCAGACGGCGGTTATCTGGTGCCGGAGGAGTTCGAGCGTCAGATCGTGACGGGGCTTGATGAGGCAAATGTGGTGAGAGGGCTTGCGAAAGTCATTACCACGAGTGCCGAGAGAAAGATCCCGGTTGCAGCTACTCATTCCGCTGCACAGTGGACGGCTGAGAATGGCGCTTATCAGGAAAGTGATCCTACTTTCGATCAGAAGACCATTGATGCCTTCAAGCTGACGGATCTTGTGAAGGTTTCCATCGAGCTTTTGCAGGATTCCATGTTCGATCTGGAAAGCTATATCGCATCCGAGTTCGCAAGGGCTTTCGGCATTGCGGAGGAAGAGGCTTTCTGCGTGGGTAACGGAACCAACCAGCCTACCGGTATCTTTACCGCAAACGGGGGACAGGTGGGCGTTACGGCAGCGGCGAATAACGCCATTACTGCGGATGAGCTTATCAGCCTTGTGTATGCGCTGAAGAGTCCTTATCGCAGGAATGCGAAGTTCCTCATGAACGATGCGACTATCGCTGCGATCCGCAAGCTGAAGGACGGCAACGGGGTATACCTGTGGCAGCCCTCTCTTCAGGCAGGCGAGCCGGATAAGCTGCTTGGATATGATCTTTACACCAGTCCTTATGCACCGGCTATGGCGGCAAGCGCATATACTGTGGCGTTTGGTGATTTCAAGAATTACTGGATCGCTGACCGTTCCGGCAGAACCGTACAGAGGCTGAATGAGCTTTACAGCACAAACGGTCAGGTCGGTTTTGTTGCGACTGAGCGTGTGGACGGAAAGGTGATCCTTCCTGAGGGCATCAAGCTCCTTCAGATGAAGGCGTGAGGATAATGAATCAGAGGGTGAACGAATCGTTCACCCTTGGATTTATGAAAATTGGAGGTGTGAGATGAGCGAATATAACGCAAAGAACTATACAGAGCAGGGCGGAGAAATCACTCATATCGGTGGCAAACTGATATTTGATGATGGTGCCAAACTGAAGGGTGGAATCGTAGGCAATCAGGAGATGGAGACTCCGAGCAGTGATACTGTGGCGAAGGTAAGATCCAGCCTGAATATGCTTCTTTTGAAACTTAAAAACTCAGGGATTATGAAGGGCGATCTCTTCAATATGACTGTAAATCACAATGTCAATGATACGGAACCGGGTCATGCTAACAGAACTTATAATACTTCAAAGATTACGGATGTGTCGATTGCAGATAACGTGATCACTATTACACTTTCGGAGAAGGTTAAGGATCTGAAGGACTTTGACGGCGGTAACGGCTGGGGCGTTCATAAATGGCTTGGTATCGGTGTGTCTGCCGGGCTTGCGCTACCTGCTCTTTATTACAACGGAACCAATCTTACCAGTGAGGATGTCGCTGAAGCAACGGCGATGGGGCTGGATAACCTGTACTTTGTGCTTTGGGTAAAGGCGGAGCGCATTGTCGAGGGTGCATCCAATAAGTTTACCCTTTGGGCTACAGGCTTTGAAGAAACTGAGTATACGCTGGTGATTGAGGAGCCGGAATAATGTGAGGTGATCGGATGACTGTAACTGTGGAAGAGATGAAGAATTATCTGAGGATCGATTTTGAGGATGATGATTCCCTGATCGAAAACTTCATAACGGCGGCAAAGAAGCAATGTATGGACATCCTGAGGACGGATGACGAGGCTGACTTGGACGGATGCGCAAATGGAAAGATCGCCGTGATGTTTACGGTGGCATATCTGTATGAGCACCGGGAAGAGGCTGACCATCATGCGATGGATCTGACTCTCAGGGCGTTGCTTTTCGGGAGCAGAGAGGTGGGATTCTGATGAATGTGTCTGCATTACGCTCTAAGGTTGTATTCCAGAAGAATGCGGCTGTGACTGACAAATACGGCAATCATAAGAACGCCTGGACGGATTATTATACCTGCTTTGCCACTATCGGCGGTGAGGGGCTTGCAAGCTCCAAAGAAGCTGAGGTTGCCGGGGTTATCGTCGAGGATTTTTCCCTGACTGTAACGGTGCGGTATTGCGCTAAGGCGGCTGCTGTCACTTCCACGGGATACAGGGTGATCTTCATGGGGGAGATTTATGATATCACAAATATCGACCACATGAATTTCCGCAAAAGATCCCTTAAGTTCACCTGCAGAAAGGAGCGGCGATGAGTACACAGACTGTGAGGGTTGACCAGCTTGCGGATGCGGTGATGAAGGGACTTGAAGATTATGCGAAGCTGGCAGCGGATGACCTGAAAAAGGATGTTCAGGATGCCGGAAAGACTGTCAAGCAGCAGATTGAGAGTACGGCTCCCAAAAAGACCGGGAAATATTCCAAAAGCTGGGCGGTGAAGAAAATGCGTGAGACATCGGATTCAATCCAGGTGGTGGTGCATTCCAAGAACCGGTATCAGCTGACGCATCTTTTGGAGTTTGGTCATGCGAAGCGGGGCGGCGGCAGGACAAGGGCTTTTCCGCACATCGAACCGGCTGAAAAGGCAGGAATGGAGCAGCTTGTGAAGGATATCGAGCGTGATCTGAAGAAAGGGGGATAGGGATGAGCCATGAAGAAGTGATGGCAATGCTTTCGGAGCTGGATATTCCCTCTGCTTACGATCATTTTGCTGAGGGAGAGAGCCCGGAGCCGCCATTTATATGCTTTTTGTTTCCAGGATCGGATAACTTTTCGGCGGACAATATCGTGTATGTGGCTTTTAATGAGCTGCATATCGAACTGTATTCCGATGAAAAGGATCCGGAACTGGAAGCAAGAGTGGAAAGTGTTCTGTCAGGGCATGAGCTTTTCTGGCAGAAAACTGAGGTGTGGATAGAATCAGAGAAACTGTACGAGGTGCTGTACCGGATGACGGTATAGCGGATTTCAAGAAAGAGAGGTATAAAACTATGTCGAGTACGGCAAATAAAGTGAAATTCGGCTTGAAGAATTGCCATTATGCGAAGGCGACTCTTGATCCGGCTACCAATACCGTGACATTCGGAACGCCTGTGGCGATTCCCGGTGCGGTGAACCTGTCGCTGGATCCTGAGGGTGATACGGAACCGTTCTATGCGGATGATATGGTGTATTACACAACCATTGCCAACAATGGGTATTCCGGTGATCTGGAACTGGCACTGGTGCCTGAGAGTTTCAGGAAGGATATTTTGAAGGAGACCGAGGATGCCAACGGCGTTCTGGTGGAAAATTCCGATGTGGAGCCTGAGCATTTTGCGCTGCTTTTCGAGTTTTCCGGGGATAAGAGGAAGATCAGGCATTGCCTGTATTATTGCAGTGCCGCGAGACCGAATATCGAGGGTTCCACCATTGAGGATTCCAAGGAAGTGCAGACGGAGACACTAAGCCTTACGGCGACTCCGATGCCCAAAGGACTTGTGAAGGTGAAGACCGGGGCGAATACATCCGATGCAGTGTACAACGGATGGTATGGTAGCGTATACCAGGCGGAGAGCGCACAGACGGCGGCTGTTCTGACTGGGCTTTCCATCGGAAGCCAGACACTTGCGCCTGCTTTTGATCCGGCTATCACATCCTATACCGTGGAGACAGAAGAGGATTCCGAGACGGTTTCGGCAACGGCGGCAAGCGGTGTGACGGTATCGATCCTTGTGAATGATGAGGCGCATACAAGCGGTACATCGGCGACGTGGGAGAGCGGTACCAATACGGTGACGGTAATTGCAAGCAAGACCGGCTGTACCAGCACGGCTTATACCGTGACTGTGACAAAGATCGGGCAGGGCTGATAGACAAGATGTTAAGGGCAGGGAGTGATTCCTGCCCTGTTTAATGATTGGAGGGAATGAACATGGCTGTAACACAGATGATTGAGATTGACGGTAAGCAGGTGAAATTTAGGGCTTCGGCTGCAATTCCGAGGATTTACCGCATCAAGTTCAACAGGGATATTTACAAGGATCTGGCTGCTTTGGAAAAGGCTATCGGTGACGGGGATGAAAACTCGTCAAACCTTGATCTGTTCTCTTTGGAGATGTTTGAGAACATTGCCTATATCATGGCAAAGCACGCTGACGGATCCATACCGGATACGCCGGAAGAATGGCTGGACGATTTCAACACGTTTTCCATCTATCAGGTTCTTCCTAAGATTATAGAGCTTTGGGGCATCAATGTAAAAACAGATGTGGAGGCTAAAAAAAACTTCGTTCAACTGAGCGGGAGATGACAACGGCTCTATTCATGCTGAGGTGTGTGCAGATCGGGCTTTCTATAAGGGATCTTGATCTGCTCACCATCGGCATGGTGAACGAGATGTTCATTGAGAGCAGGAATGATGAATACAAATGGCCTGAGATCGGCGATCAACTCGCAATGGATAATTTTTGATACAAATATGCTATAATCAGAGCCACTACTTGACGATATATCTTTCGGATATCGTTTTGAGATAGAGGTTTTGTTATGAGAATAGCGACATGGAATGTGGAGCGGCTAAAACATTATAAAGAACTGGACAGGATGCTGACAGAATGCAGGGCTATCAATGCGGATATTCTTGTGCTGACAGAGACGGATGAGAGGATACATCCGGATTATCCCTATTGCTACAGCACGCCGCTCTTAAAAGAGATCAAGCCGGATTATTACAAAGAAACCGAAAATCGGGTGTCTATCTACACGAAATACAAATGCGTGAAAGAACATCCGACATATGATAAATATACGGCTATCTGCGTAGAACTTGAAACGGAATATGGAAATCTCTGTATTTACGGAACCATTATGGGGATTTTCGGAAACAGAGAGGCATCATTCAAGACTGACCTTGAAAAGCAGATGGAAGATATTAAGCGGCTATCCGAGGCAGGATATCGGTTATGTGTGATAGGGGATTATAATCTGACATTCAGTGATAATTACTATTACACGACTTATGGTAGAGATACAGTATTGAAGTCCTTTGAGGATAATCATATTTATCTGATGACCGGGCATAAAGCAGAGTGCATTGACCACATAGCATTGCATGATGATTTTATGTATTATGGTGAATTGGATCCTTCAACGGTAGCAAAATCGAGCCAAAGCAGGCTGAAGATTACGTCGGTTGATGAATGGAACTATGATAAGGCATTGTCTGATCATAAGGGAATCGTAATAGACATCCAGTTGATGAATAAGGAATTAACCGTGGTTGATCAGACTGCATTCTTTGATAGGCTTGGATATGAAAGATGTTCATTCGGGGATGTGTGTTACAAGGGGAAAGACGGATTCTACTACAGGGTTGAGCATTTGCCGGGATTCTATGTGGTGGAGGATGCAGAAAATGAAGAATACGCAAAGAACCACGCTTTTGAAGATACAGATACATTTCCAGATTATCTTCCACAGGATGAGTTGGTGTGGAGGATACATGAGTGGCTGAAACAATACGCCAAATAAAAATATTAAGAATAGTTTGATTGAGGCATCTCTTCGGAGGTGCTTTTTTAATGCGTTCGGGGGAGGTGATTTTTGGTGAGAATACAGGGCATTACCGTGGAGATCGGAGGCGATACCACAAAGCTCCAGACAGCCCTTAAGGGTGTTAATAGTGAAATAAAGAATACCCAAAGTCAGCTCCGTGATGTTGATAAACTTCTAAAACTGGATCCGGGCAATACTGAACTATTGGCTCAGAAACACAGGCTTTTAGGCGATGCGGTACAGGAAACAAAGCAGAAGCTGGAAACGCTTAAGACAGCATCGGAACAGGCGAATGAGGCTCTTAAGAACGGCACGATCACACAAGAACAGTATGACGGACTGCAGAGGGAGATTGCTGAGACTGAGGCAAAGCTTAAATCCCTTGAAGCACAGGCGAATCAGAGTGCTACGGCTCTTCAGAAGATAGCAGCTGACGGCGAAAAGTTAAGGACAATGGGCGATAACGTGACCGAGGTGGGAAAGAAGTTTTTGCCGGTTACGGGCGTTGTCGCCGGTCTGGGTACGGCTGCGGTAAAGACAGCGGCTGACTTTGACAGCGGTATGAGCAGGGTATCCGCTATTTCCGGGGCAACGGGATCTGATCTGGATGCACTCAGGGAAAAAGCCCGTGAGATGGGCGCTAAAACAAAATTCTCTGCGTCAGAAGCAGCATCCGCTATGGAATACATGGCAATGGCGGGCTGGAAGACAGAAGATATGCTGGGCGGTATTGAAGGCGTAATGAACCTTGCAGCGGCTTCTGGGGAGGATCTGGCGACCACATCCGATATCGTTACGGACGCTTTGACGGCTTTTGGACTTACGGCTCAGGACAGCGGACATTTCGCTGATATCCTTGCTGCTGCAAGCTCGAATGCCAACACGAACGTTTCAATGATGGGAGAAACGTTCAAATATTGTGCGCCTATTGCAGGTGCGCTTGGTTTTTCTGCTGAGGATACGGCTGAGGCTATCGGACTGATGGCAAATGCCGGAATCAAGTCTTCACAGGCTGGTACTTCCTTAAGGACGATCATGAACAATCTGTCCGGGGATGTGAAGATATGCGGCTCAAATATCGGAGAGGTTACGGTTGCCACCACCAATGCGGACGGCTCCATGAGGGATCTTTCGGATATTCTGGCTGATTGCAGGACGGCTTTCTCCGGATTATCGGAGTCCGAAAAGGCAGCGGCGGCTGAGAGCTTGGTAGGAAAGAATGCGATGTCCGGATTCCTCGCACTCATGAATGCCGGAGAAGGGGATATCAATAAGTTATCCAATGCGATAGCAAACTGTGACGGCAAATCCGCTGAGATGGCGGCTACCATGCAGGATAACCTTGAAGGACAGCTGACGATATTGAAGTCTCAGCTGGAAGAGCTGGCGATTTCCTTTGGGGAAATGCTTATGCCTGCGATCCGATCTATCGTGGGATGGATACAGAAGTTTGTGGACTGGATGAACTCGATGGATGAGGGTACAAGGAAGGTTATCATAACCATTGCGCTTGTGGCGGCGGCTATCGGTCCGGTGCTGATCGTAATCGGTAAGGTTATGTCGGCTGTGGGTACGATCATGACCATCATCCCGAAGCTGGCAAGTGTAATTGGAGTGGTGCAGAAGGCATTTATGGCTTTGAATGCTACGATGCTGGCAAATCCCATCGTGCTTATCATTGCGGCGATTGCGGCTCTTGTAGCTGCGTTTATCTATCTGTGGAATACGAATGAAGAGTTTCGGCAGTTCTGGATCGACCTGTGGGAGAGCATAAAAGAGGTTGCCATTGCCGTGTGGGAGGGGCTGAAAGAGTTCTTTTCAGCGGCATGGGAAGCTATAAAGTCCACGGCTGAGACCGTATGGAATGGTATCAAGGATTTCTTCTCAGGCTTATGGGAGGGGATCAAGGCAATCTTCCAGACGGTGGTGGATGCGATAAAGCTGATCATTACAACGTATTTCAATATTTACAAGACCATTATCACTACGGTTCTGAATGCAATAAAGACCGTTTTTACAACGATCTGGAATGCTATCAAGACTGTAGTAGAGACGGTTGTAAATGCAATCAGCACTTTCCTGACAACGGCCTGGAATGCGATTAAGACGGCGGCTAACACGGCTTGGAACGCTATATCCACGTTCTTTACAACCATCTGGAATACGATCCGGACTACCTTTACTACGGTGGTGAATGCGATATCGACATTCCTGACAAATGCCTGGAACGCCATAAAGAATACGGCTACCACGGTATGGAATGCCATATCACAGTTTATATCGACGATCTGGAACGGCATAAAGACTGTAATCTCCAATGCCGCCAATGCCATTAAGAATGTGGTGAGCACGGCTTGGAACAATATCAAGTCCACGGTGACGAACGTGAGCAATGGCATAAAGAATGCGGTGTCTACGGCATGGAACAATATCACTTCAGCCACAAAGACGGCTATGGGCAATGTGTTCAATGCCGTGAAAAGCGGTTTTGACAAGGTGAAGAGCCATATCACGGGGCTTGCGTCTCAGGCGTTTAACTGGGGCAAGGATTTGATCATGGGTATTGTAAATGGGATTAAATCATGTATCAGCGCAGTCGGGGATGCGGTATCAGCGGTTGCGGACAAGATCAAAAGTTTCCTGCATTTCTCGGTGCCGGATGAGGGTCCGCTGACAGACTATGAGAGATGGATGCCTGATTTTATAAAGGGACTTGCACAAGGGATTGAAAAGAGCCGGGGGCTTATTGCAAATGCGATGGAAGATGTTTCCGGGGATATGATGATAAGCCCTAATGTGACACCGACTCTTGCAGGTGCGAGCGGAGCGATGATCTCAGCAGGAAATACCGGAACAAGCATCGTTTCTGCTATCCGTGAGGCTGTACAGGGATTGTCCGGACAGAGCGGTGATATCGTGATACCGGTTTATCTGGGCGGCACGCTGCTGGATGAAGTGATTGTAAACGCTCAGCAGAGCATGAATTTAAGGAGTGGAGGCAGGTAAGATGGCACATTTACAATATCTCATTTTCAACGGGGAGAACATACCGATGCCTGCCTCTTATGATCTTGATCTGAACGATGTTGAGGCAGACAGCGGCGGCGTGACAGAGGCAGGAACTACGCAGAGGGATGTGGTGCGTGAGGGCGTTGTAGAGATCAAGGTTACTTTCAATGTATCACAGAAGTGGCTTAAGAAGTTTTCGGCGTATAAGAAACTTGCCAGTATCACGGTGCAGTATCTGGACGTAGAGACCATGCAGCTGACAGCCACTCAGATGTATATTGACGGGTATGCCGTGAAGCTGGTGAGCGATACGAGCTATGGGAGTTTGTGGAATGTGAGCTTTACACTGAAAGAGTTTTAGGAGGGATTCGTCATGTATCCGGTGAGTAATGCGTTCCTTACGGCGGTTAAGGACAAGACAAGAAAATATTACTGGACGGGGCGGATCACCACAGCGGCAGGTACGGTTTATAACTTCACGCAGGAGGATATCGTGAAGGGGAGCGGTTCAATAACTTCACAGTGCTGCGGGAATGCAGAGATAGAGCTTGGAACCGTGTATGCATCGGAGCTGGATATATCGCTGTTTTCGACAATAGACCGGTACACGCTTGAAGATGCCATTGTGGAAATGTTTTATCATCTTAAGCTTCCGGATGATTCCTATGAGACGATCCCGATGGGGATATTTGAGGTGTCGGAGGCAAACAGGAAGGTTAAGACGCTTGAAATAAAAGCCTATGACTATATGGTGCGGTTTGAGAAGAGCTTCAATGCATCGGAGTCCATTGGAAACTGTTATGACTTCATGACTCTCTGTTCGCTGGCCTGTGATGTTGCGCTGGCGCAAACGAGGGAGTATATCGAAGCCCTGCCTAACGGTACGGAGAATCTTTCGATATATGAAGATAACGATATCGAGACCTACAGGGATGTCCTTTACTATATAGGACAGGTGCTGGGAGGTTTTTTCGTGATAAACCGTTCGGGGGCTCTGGAACTGAGGAAATATGGCAATGTTCCTACGCTGTTGGTGGAGAGAAGGCACAGGTTTACGAGCAGCTTTTCGGATTTTATCACAAGATACACGGCGGTTTCATCTACGAATCTGCGGACGCAAATTGCTGAATACTATGCGCTGGATCCGGATGACGGGCTGACAATGAACCTTGGGGTGAATCCGTTCCTGCAATTTGGGCTGGATGAGACCAGGGAGCAGCTGATCACGAATATCCTGAATGATATCGCTGTGGTGAACTATGTGCCCTTTGAGACGGATACCATAGGTAATCCGGCTCTGGATCTCGGCGACATTTTGTCGTTCAGTGGCGGTCAGGCGGATTCTACAAAAATAGCCGCCATTACATCAAATACCGTGAAGATTGGCGGCAGACAGACTTTGAAATGCGTGGGGAAGAATCCACGGCTGGCACAGGCGAAGAGTAAGAACGATAAGAACATATCCGGGCTGTTGTCTCAGATAGAAGGGAATAAGGAAGCCGGGAAGATCGGGATACATACATTTACCAATGCCTCAGCATTTTCGGTACAGAACACGGATACAAAGATCATCTCCATTGAGTTTGCAACCACGGATTCAACGAATGCGCTGTTTTTCGGGCAGATCATAATTGATGTGAATGCGCCTGCCGTGACAAGGACGGCAACGGCGGCAGGGGATGTTGTTATACCGGCGGTTGATGTAGAGGATGTTACTGAAGAGGGAGAAGAGGCTTCGGTTATCGGTACGACAACTGAGCAGACGGTGAACGTCTCATTACCTGTCTCATGGACAGAAGCGGGGCACGCTGATGTAATCTTTTCCTTTGAGTTTAATGAGCAGATGATCCCGATACATTATCCGCAGGAAAACTGGCATACCGGGCGGCATACCATTTTTCTGTATTATCCGATAGAAAATGTGGTGCCGAATTATACCAATACTTTCAACGTGTATATGCGGTGTTCCGGTGGAGCGGCAACGGTTGATACCGGATTCTGCATTGCATCCGTTATGGGTCAGGGCATGGGAGCCGGTGACGCATGGGATGGAAAGATCGAGGTTGAAGATTATATCGATAGGATCCCGATTGGAACAGGTGCTCTTGCAGGACGGCTTAGAAGCGTTGGCTTTACAGAGAGTACGTTGTGGGAGATTGATGAGCTGGTACAGAGGGCTTATTCCGATACCAAGAGCGGCAGGTCGTCCATCGGTGCCTTTGCAGTGCAGGTGGATGTGACAGGCAGTAATTCATAGGAGGGCGAAATGAGAAGATATACAGGGAATGTTACGATTGAACTGGAAGATGTGAATACGGGGACGGTGGATACCATCTCCGAGACAAACATGGTGACAAATGTCGTTAATGACCTGCTTGGAACGAATCCTTTGGGGTTGTTCTATCACACGGCGGGAACATATGACACAGAAATGAACTGGAATGATGAGATGCTGCCGATATGTCCTAACATGATCGGTGGTATCCTTTTGTTTTCATCGACTCTCACGGAGCAGGCGGCAAACCTTTATCCGTCATCCGCAAATCTGCCGGTGGCTTATGCTTCCAATGATGTAAACGCAACAGCGAATGTGAAGCGCGGGAGCATGAATCTGACAGAAAGCATGGCATTATCGGATGGATATAAGTTCGTATGGGAGTTCACGCCTTCGCAGGGGAATGGAACCATTGCGGCGGTGGGACTGACATCGAAACAGGGCGGTGCAAATGCCTATGGATCTGATGTAGCTGTGGATACGGCTCTTCTGCTGCTCAGACAGAACAGCCTTGATCTTACCGTGGAGTGGCTGAATACCTTGTTTAGGACTGTGGAGATTGATTTTGAGAATGGATTGATATACTCCATTGCCTATGCAAGCAATACGGTTACTATTACAAGATACCGCATCCCGGTGTTTGATATCGGGCTGAATGAGAAGCTGAATGATACCACATTGACTTTGGAAGATACGACGGTGCTGCAGTGTTCTACATTCCGATTTTATGGGAGCTATACGCCTTATGGCATTTTTCTTGATGGCGGAGATGGGTACTGGTATGGATTTTCCAATCAAGCCAATTCATCCGGCAGCGCAACGATGCTGTGGATCAAGATCAAGAAGAGTGACCTGACATTTACGGAAGGATCATGGACGCTATCGAATGCCACATTAAAGACGGTGGGAAGTTTCCGTCCGGATTCCAGTTACCCGGCGACACAGAGAAATGCTGTGGTGCGAAACGGGTATCTGTATGTGCTGGCTTATGATGATGGCGGTGTTTACAAGATCAATCTGAGCAATTCCACGGATGTGACGCTGCTGAGTTTTGGGTTTACTTCTGAGGCGAAGAGTATCTGTACTTCCGGGAGCTGTGAGGCAAGGCTTTTGATGGTGAAGGATCTGATCATCGGCTACGATTTTATGATCGATGCGAATGATAACGTGATCCAGACCTATGGCGGTACCAGGACGAATAATCTTGCCACACCTCTTTTTTGTTATAAAGAATTTGTGATGGGATGGGGCGGTTCCTACGGTAATGAGTACAGATACAATTACCTGCTTACGCCGTATCTGGCAACGATCAGCAACTTAAGTCAGGCAGTGGTTAAGAATGCGGATAAGACGATGAAGATCACATATACCCTGACTGAGCAGGTGGTAAGTTCATAGGATTTTTTGAAGACGGTAACTTTTTGGCGGCGGTTTCCAGAGATGGAGCCGCCTGTTTTTATGCAAAGGGAGGATGTAGGAGATGAAAGAGTTTTGGAATGTGATTCAGATGGTGTTTACGGCAGTAGGCGGCTGGCTTGGATACTTCCTTGGGGGAAATGATGGGCTTTTGTATGCGCTGCTTGCTTTCGTGGTGCTGGATTATCTGACTGGCGTGATGTGCGCTGTGGCAGACAGAAATCTCAATTCCAGCGTGGGTTTTCGCGGAATTTGCCGCAAAGTGATTATTTTTGCTCTTGTCGGAGTGGGGCATCTGTTGGATGTTCAGATTTTTGGTGAGACAGGCGTTTTAAGGACGGCGATCATTTTCTTCTATCTGAGCAACGAGGGGTTGTCTCTTGTAGAGAATGCTGCACACCTGGGGCTTCCTATTCCGGAAAAGCTCCATAGGGTATTAGAGCAGCTTCACAGGGAGAGTGAAGACGATGGAAAGGATGGTGAGCGTTGATGGGATATACGAATAGTCCGATGGTGGCGTATATAAAGCTGAGCCCGAACAATTCCGGGGAGAGAACACACGCCATTGACAGGATCACACCGCATTGTATCGTGGGGGCTCCGACCGCTGAAGGGCTTGGAGACTGGTTCGCAAAGAAGTCCACGAAGGCATCCAGCAATTACGGCATCGACCGGGATGGGCGCATAGGGATGTATGTGGAAGAGAAGAAACGTTCATGGTGCTCTTCCAACAATGCCAATGATCAGAGGGCGGTCACGATTGAGTGCGCATCTGAGACGAAGGAACCGTATGCTTTCACAGATACCGTTTATCAAAAGCTGATAGAGCTTTGCGTGGATATCTGTAAGAGAAATGTCAAAAGGAAGCTGCTGTGGCTTGGAGACAAGGATAAGACGCTGAAATATCAGCCGGAACCAGATGAAATGGTCCTTACGGTTCACAGATGGTTTGCGAATAAAAGCTGTCCGGGGACGTGGATGATGGAACGGATGGGGGATCTGGCGGAGAAGGTTACGGCGAAGCTGGGCGGTGCTGCCTCAGCTGATCCCGAAAAGGTGATATGGGATTTTCTGCTTGCAAGGATCGGGTGCGCATATGGCGTGGCAGGGCTGATGGGAAACCTCTATGCAGAAAGTACGATGAAAAGTGCGATACTTCAGAAATCCTACGAAAAGAAGCTCAATATCACGAGCGAAGAGTATACAAGACTTGTGGATGACGGGGCGTATCCTGATTTCGCTAAAGACAAAGCCGGGTATGGACTTTGCCAGTGGACTTTTTGGAGCAGGAAGCAGGCGTTACTGGACTTTGCGAAAAGCACGGGGAAGAGCATCGGGGATCTCTCTATGCAGCTGGACTTTCTATGGAAAGAGTTAAAGGACAGTTATCCGGCGGTGCTTACCGTGCTTCAGGGGGCTGATTCTGTGAGACAGGCTTCGGATGCGGTGCTTTTGTGGTATGAGAGACCGGCTGATCAGAGTGAGGCAGTACAGGTAAAGAGAGCTGGCTATGGTCAGGGGTACTATGAGAAGTATGCGGCTGGCGGTGGTACCGGATCATCTGAGGGGGTGAACGATCCAGCCTGTCCTTTCCGTGTCCGGGTGACAGTGAAAGATCTGCGGATTCGGGCAGGTGCCGGGACGGATACAGCCTGGACGGGGAAGTATGTGCCGCCGGGAGTGTATACGATAGTGGAAGCGAAGGATGGCAAGGGCTCCGAGGCTGGATGGGGAAGGCTAAAGAGCGGTGCCGGGTGGATAGCATTGTCGTTTGCAAAAAGAGTTTAATAAAAGGCAGTACGGGTTTTTATGCTCGTACTGCCTGCTTTTTTTATTTTCGGGGAAGAATATCATCATTTGCGAGTCCGTATTTTTTTATGATGGACTGTAAAAAGTGTTCAATCTCATGCTTGGCATTAGCCGGTATTTTTCGGTCGAGAATTTCAGGTGGAATGACAACCTGCTCAGCATCTTCAAATTGCGCTTCAAATAGGGCTTTCTGTTTGCCTATGTATAATCGTTTTAATTTGTATCCTTGAAGGTTCCAGGCATCAGCCATCATATGCATACTTTTTCGAGAATACCATTGCGTGCGGTTGTTTTTCCTTGCATCGGATAATTCAAATCCGAGGATTTTTTCTATATCTGCAAAGGATAGTGTAATCTTTGGCTTACTGCATTGTCCAAAGTATTCATAGAGTTTAATGTAACGCCAATCCTCCGGAATTGCCGTATCACGGATGATCATTCCGGATGTACTGATACGTTCAAGCATTTCATAAACATCGTAATCTGTAATGCCATCGACATCTTCCATCGTCATATAGAACTGGTAATCGTCCTGAACACATATGGAATGGACATATGCTTTGTTCCACAGAGCATCTTTCTTTGTATGATCTATGGTAACGAGTTCTTTTCGCTGTTCCGGAAGAATTGGTCTTCCACAGTACATACATTTGCCGTCAAACTTATCCCATATCGGGCGGTATTTAGAGTTGATGCGTTCGATGTCATCTGTATTTTTCTTCCCGTCAAAATATGCGCTGTCCAGATATGGATTCAGGTCGGTGCGACTCCTTCTTGGAGCTACCAACAGAGTATCAATCAGATGGATAACCCTGACAGACTTTTCTTTTGGAAGAGCGTACCACATTTCTCCGTTTGCATCTGCATACCAGTATCTGTCTATCAGCTTCTTTGTCTGAAGCTTAGGATGTTTCGCTATAGCTGCCTCTAAAAGAGATGCTTTTACAGCGGCATCTATCTCACGGTATGAATCATAGGAATCGCAGCAACGGTATTGTCCAGCCCATCCCATGAGTTTTTTGTTGATCGCCTTTATCATCTCACGCTGAGACTTATTGCAGTTTATGATATATTCATGGATACTGCTCTTAAACCTTGCCACGGCATCCGGCTTAGGACGGATGACCATATCGTAGGTTTCTTTTTTCATGGAGAAGCCGATCAGCTCAATCCCATCCCAAATGATCCCGATTTTTGTTTTCTCTTCAGAAAGAACAAGACCTCGTGGTTCAAGGAATTTCCGAATGGTGGCAACGACGATCTTTGCATCTTCCATTGATCTGACGGCTACGATTACATCATCAGCATATCTGACCATTGCGCCGTTTGGATAGTCGATATCTGAATATCGACCGTGGAGCCCGTTATAGATTGCTTTTTGAAGACCGTCCAGCGTAAAATTTGCTATGGATGGAGAAAGAGGGCTGCCCTCACTTATGCCCGAATCTCCGCTTGGGAAAAGCTCACCATCAAAGATTTGTCCGGCTTTTAAGAATGCATGGAGTACATCTTTCACGATGGGAACGTGCTGCATGATCCATTTATGCTGTAGAGCAGCATAGAATCCTCTGATATCAGCATACACATAATAGAGAGGCGCGTCATTTCCGTTAAAAAGATAGGATGCTGCAATGATAGCATCCTGCCTGGATCTACCGGGGCGAAAAGCAAATGAGGCTCTATCTGCGTAGGCTTCCTCTATAGGGGAGAAAGTATAGCCGCATAGGATACTCATTGCCTTATCACGGTAGGTAAGAATGCCGGTTCGTCTGACTTTACCAGTGTTTTTTGATTTGATTTCTATGATGCGCTTGGGATAAGCCTTATAGTTTCTCCATTCAAGATCAAGTGCAGCTCGCATCTTATCAGCATTGGTTTTCCACTTGATATCGTCAACACCGGGCGGGGCACTGGCTTTTGCTACCTTATTGACAGCAAGGCACTTAAACCGGATATCATCCATAATGCGTATCTGCCGCTTCAGGACTTCGTTATTGTCATGAAGGAGCGTGTAGATGGATATTTCTGCCTGTATGGAAGCCAGCTTTTTTTCATAATTTTCAAATTGACGCTGACGATTGTTCCACAGCTGAGCGAGCCGTCGTTCTTCATTTTCATTGGCTTCTTTTTTGGCAAGTGCGTTGGAATATTTTGAAGCATATTCATTATCCTCAACAGCGCAATCCAAAACAATAGGGCAATGATCTGAACCGGTTATTTCCTGATGGTGAATAACATCCTTTATCTGCGGTTGAAGCATATCGGAGACAATAAAATAATCCAGCCGCCAGCCACGATCCTCATTCCTCTTGTAGCGGCGGTTTGACCACCATGTAAAGGCATTCTTTTCATCCGGGTACAGAAAACGATAGGCATCCGTGAAGCCGTCATCCAGCAGATTCTGAAGGTTGGAACGTTCGTCGGAGATATAGCCCTGCTCAGCCCAATCAATGCGCATATTCTCTTCATACACATCTATCCTGGCCATTGTGACATTGAAATCCCCACAGGCGATAACTGGCTTCTCTGATGCAAGCCCATAGAGGAAATTATGATAGGCGGTATCCCAGTTGCGCCGATATTCTTCTCTATCGGGTCCACCCTGAGAGTTTGGTACATAGGTATTTACGATATAGATGTTTCCGAGATCGATGGTAAGCACACGTCCTTCCTTATCGAGTTCGGGAACGCCTATACCGTATATAACATTTAGCGGTTTTACAAGTGATAGGGTGAGTGTACCGCTGTATTTCTTGGCTTCAGCGGGATACCAGTAGTGATGGTAGTCTTTGAAGACTATGGGCTTTTCGTGTGTTCTGGTCTCTTGAAAACAGAGAACGTCAATCGGCGGCAGCTTTCGGAGCTGCTTGAAGTCGTTTCGCTTGATGCAGGCTTTCAGCCCGTTCAAGTTCCAGGACAGGATCCGCATGGCTATAACCTCCCTTCAAATATGCGTGACAATATAGAAATCGGTATTTTTTCGCGGTACATTAACCACACTTTAGCATATTAAAATTATCGAAATCGTAAAGGCTTATGCAGCAAAATCATTTTCTGATATTTTATGGGGTGATTTTTTCCGAAAATCGACCACTGAGATTTAGGAGGTGGTCAACGATGACAGTAGAAGAAATGAAGAATGTTGATATCAGAACTGTGGATCCGGAGACGCTGGTGGATGTGACGAAGATCAAGATTGACGATAATCTGTCTCCCAGAGAGAGGGTGGCGGAGTTTGTGCGTCAGGTGAAGAATCCGTACTGTTTCCGTGTGGGTGACATGGTTGTGAAGAATGTATATGCCAACAACGGCGTTACCCTGCAGGAATGCTTTGAGCAGTATGCCCGGACTTTGTGAGTAGTCCCAGGGACAAATGGGGTTGTCCTTGAAGCAGGAGATGATCCATGATAATCTGAAGCCGGACTAAGTTTTATACGGTTTTCCTTCTATCCGGATCATTTCAACCGGAACAGGAGGAAAACAGATGCAAAAATCATATCATGCAGCCGTGTATTTGCGGCTATCAAGAGAAGATGGCGATGTTACTGACGGGGGAAAGACCGTCAGTAATAGTATTGCCAATCAAAAAGAGCTGGTCATGGACTATCTGAAGTCCCACCACGAGATATCGGTTGTCTCCACATATACGGATGACGGCTATAGTGGTGTCAATTTCGAGAGACCACAATTCCAAAAGATGCTTTCTGATATCAGAGAGGGCAAGATCGATTGCGTTATCGTAAAGGATCTGTCGAGATTTGGGCGCAATTATATCGAGTCCGGACGGTATATCGAGAAAATCTTCCCGATGCTGGGTATCCGTTTCATTGCCATAACGGATGGTTATGACAGCATCAATGAAGATATGGGATCGGAGATGATAATCCCGTTCAAGAATCTCATAAACGACGCATATTGCCGTGATATTTCCATAAAGATCAGAAGCCATATGGATATAAAGCGAAGGAACGGTGAATATATCGGCGCTTTTGCCGCATATGGCTATCTGAAGGACAAGGATAATAAGAATCATCTTGTCATAGATGATTATGCAGCTGATGTAGTGAGGGATATCTTCACCATGAAGATCTGCGGCATGAGCCAGCAGGCCATAGCGGACAAGCTGAATGCGGACGGCATATTATCGCCTATGCAGTATAAGAAGAGTATCGGATTGCCGATGGAGACAGGCTTTGCAAAGAGCGCTAAGCCAAAATGGAGCTACAATGCGGTGCTCCGTGTGCTTAAGAATGAGGTTTATATCGGTACCGTCGTACAAGGGAAGCGAACCACTCCAAACTATAAGATCAAGAAGCGTATCAACAAAGCTGAGGGTGAATGGATCCGTGTGGGGAATATGCACGATGCCATTATCTCCAAGAGTGATTTTGACCTTGTGCAGGGGCTCTTGATGAAGGATACAAGGGTATCTCCGGAAAAGTCCAAAGTATTCCCGTTGGCAGGCATGGTGTACTGTGCCGGATGCGGTGAGCCTATGGTGCGTAAGAGTGTTCCCGGAAAGAATAAGGTGTATGTGTATTACGTTTGCTCAGGGAATAAGAGGGATAAGCACAGCTGCAGCTCTCACAATATTTCTGAAAAGAAGCTGGTCGAATGCGTGACAGAGCTTGTGAAAGCCTATATTGACAGGGTTGTAGGCATTTACAAGGCGATAGAGCTTGTAAAGAAAGTACCAGAGAATAAGCCTAAGGTGAAAAAGCAGGGAGAGCGTATAGAGGCTCTTAAGACAGAGATTGAAGCCTGCAAAACCAGAAAGCGGAACCTGTACGAGGATTATAAGGATGGGATCCTGACAAAGGAAGAGTTCGCTATGATTCGGGATCAGTATGAGGGAGAGCTTAACGAGCTTCAGACCAAAGTATCCCGGTTACAGGAAGAGCGGGATAATAACCTGAATTATCAGGGCGGCAGGCAGGAATGGATAGATGAGATCATAAAGTTCAAGGGCATGACAAAGCTTAAGCGCAACGTTGCTGCTTCCCTGATCGATAGGATAGAGGTTGAAGATTCGGGGAAGATAAGGGTCGCATGGAGATTTGAAAAAGCCATCGCTGAGTTGGAGGGGTGGCTTGACGATGTAAAGGAGGCGGTCTGATGGCAAGGAAGAGCAGAAAAGCAAATGTGGTGGAAGCACCTGCAAAGGTGGCGGTGGTTAAGAATACATATAATACAGCCATTTATATCCGGCTTTCCGTGGAGGATGAGCGCAAGATCGAAAGTGATTCCGTGGAGAATCAGAGGGCGTTTTTGGCGGATTTTGTTGCAAAGCAGAATGATCTGTCGCTTGTGGGAACCTATATGGACAGAGGTGTGACCGGAACGAAATTTGACCGGCCTGAGTTTAACAGGATGATTTCTGATATGAGAGCTGGGAAGATCAACTGTATTGTTGTGAAAGATCTTTCAAGGCTTGGAAGGGATTATCTGGAAGCAGGGGATTATATCGAAAAGATATTTCCGTTTTTCGGAGTGCGCTTTATTGCCGTGACTGACGGATATGACAGCCTGAGGGCATCCGCATCCGAGGATGGATTTGTTGTTCCGCTGAAGAATCTTATCAATGAGGCTTATGCAAAAGATATTTCAAAGAAGATCAGCTCCACTTATGAGAGTATGTACAAGGCAGGGCTTTATCCTTGCTGTACGGTTCCATATGGATATCTGAAGGATCCTGATGACAAGCGGAATATGCTTGTGGATGAAAACGTGCGTGATGTGGTGGTGCGGATATTTAATGAGCGTTTGAGCGGAGTGAGTATGTGCCAGATCGCAAGGAATCTGAATGAGGATGGGATACTGGCTCCAAGCCCGTACTGGCAGAGTATTGGAGTGCTGAAGACCACGAAATTCTCCAATGTGAAGTGGGAGATGAAGGCAATACGGCGGCTTCTTATGAATCCAATCTATATCGGCGATGTGGAGATGCGCAAGACCAGAAGTGCTCTTTATAAGGGAATACGCAAGGAAACGCCTACTGCAAAGGAAGAGCGGATATATGTGGAAAATCATCATGAGGCAATCATCGACCGGGATACATTTAATAAGGTACAGGAACTGCTGAGGGAGCAGAAAGCGGAATATGATGCGGCGCATGGAGTGTTCGGTGACAAGAAGAACCGGAAAGAGAATCTGTTTAAGGGTTTGATATTCTGCGCTGACTGTGGACACGCTATGGGATTGTATCGTAAGACGGTGAAACTGCCGAGCGGTTATTTCTATTATAATACATACACCTGCAACAGAGCCGGTACCTATCTGGATGATGATCCACACAAAAATGTTAAGGCTGAGGATCTGGAGGCTATGGTGTTGGAGCTGATCCGGACTCATATCCGTACATATCTTGATGCTTCAGCGGCTTTAGATAAGGTAAATAAGAGTTCTGCCGCAAAGAAGGGCATGAAGGCTTTGGAGAAAGAACAGAAGAAGCTCATGGAGCGAAAAGAGCATATCGCCGGAGTTTCAGCTAATCTTTATGGGGATTATGCGGACGGACTGTTTTCTGAGAGCGAATATCTTGAAATGAAGAAAGAGTATCTGAATGAGATAACTGGAATTGATAAGCGGCTGGAAGAGATCAATGATGAACTTGCCACATACCATGCCGGATACGGGGAGGAAACCGATCTGGGAAAGGCTTGCAGAAAGTATGAGGGCGTTGATTCCCTGACGGGCGATATGGTCAGATGCTTTATCACTAAGGTTGTTTGTTCTGCAAGTGACAGGTTCGATGTGCATTACCGGTTTGAGAATGATTACAAGCTGATTTCGGAGCTTGTGGAGAAAAGGAAGGGGATGGCGGCATGAATACGGCAACCAGTGTGCTTCCATCTTCCTATGTGATATGCGCCTATGTGAGACTTTCCATAGAGGATGAGGATGTGGGCGGGCTTAAGGTAGAGAGCGGAAGCATATCGGCGCAACGGAAACTGATCCACAGATATATCGACAATCATCCGGAGTTTGCAAAATGCCAGGTGATCGAGCGGTGCGATGACGGATATTCGGGAACGCATTTTGATACGAGACCACAGTTCACGGATATGATCGAGCAGTGCAAAAAAGGCAGGATCAACTGCATTATCGTAAAGGACTGTTCGAGATTCGGCAGGGATTATGTGGAGCTGGGCGATTATCTGGAACAGTTCTTTCCTTTTATGGGAATACGGTTCATATCCATCAATGACGGATATGACAGTGAAACCTATGAGGGTGGATTGGATATTGCTTTTAAGAATCTGATCTACGATTTCTATTCGAGAGAGCTGTCGGTGAAGGTGAAGCAGGCGAAGGTGCGGCTGGCAGAGCAGGGTAAATATTCTGCCGGTCAGGCTCTTTATGGATATCTTAAAAAGAAGGGCGACAAGCATAGCTTGGAGCTTGATCCGAAATCGGCTCCGATAGTACGTGAGATATTTGATATGCGGCTTTCAGGCATGAGGCTTGTGGATATCGCAAGAAACCTTAATGACAGAGGGATTCCGTGTCCAACTGCATTATGCTGGAAAGAGGGCAGAGTTGCTACAAGGCATAATAAAGGCAGGAAACTGTACTGGACAGGCGGGGTTGTCGGACAGCTGCTTGGGAACGAAATGTATACCGGATGCGTGATCAATTTCCGTTCAGGCGTGGAAGAACGCGGCGGCAAGCAGGTTCAGAAGCCTGAAGAAGAATGGGTGAAGGTGGAAGGGATGCATGAAGCCATTGTTTCCAAAGAAGAGTTTCAGAAGGTGGCAGCGATGGTGAAAGAGATCAAGAAGCCGGAGCCTGTGAGACATCCGATGCACTATTACTGTGGGGTATGTGGCAGGAAGCTGTTAAGGCTGAATCCGATCACGATTCATTGCGGCATGGAGTACGCATTATCCGAACCGAGTGAGTGTGACGGGGTACGGATTAAATGGAAGGAAGCGGACGCGGCGGTGCTGGATGAATTAAAGGAAAAGCTGCTGCGTATACTCAGGGCTGAAGAATTGAGGCTGGAAAAGGCGAAGAAAGAGATTCCGCTGAAAGAAGAGATTGAGTCCGTTGAGAATGCTATCGTGGCGGCGAACGATGCAAAGAGCCAGCTGATAAGGAAGATGGCTGAGCGGAGCATGAGCCGGGATGTGTTTCTTGATAAGAAGAAAAAGCAGGATGAGCAGATTGCGGAGCTGGAACAGAGGCTTTCGGATCTGAAGACAAAGGAATTGATGCAGCGGGATAAGGGCATCGACACAGATGAGATCAGATCCTTTTTGGATGTTTCGGAGATGACTGAAAAGGAATGGGATAGGTTCATCGACAAGGTGGTGCTGTATCCGAATCATAAGATGGTGATACAGTGGAAATTTGAAGAAGAGCTTTGATACGGCGGCATCCGGGGTGACTACCTTGGGTGCCGTAAATTTTTTTAAGAAATTTTTAGTGAATACTTGACAGCATCGGGTACGCCTGGTTCCGGTAAATCATTTTCTGCAAAGCGTGAGATCCTTGGAAGTTTCCTTGTATCAAGGGACGATATTTTGATCTGTGATCCCGAGGGCGAGTATTACCCGCTTGTAAAGGCACTTGGCGGTGAGGTGGTGAAACTGGCAACCAATTCAAAGGATTATCTGAATCCCATGGATATACAGCTTTCCCATAAGAATGACAGGGAGGCTCTTAAGCTTAAGAGTGATTTCCTTATCACGCTCTGTGATGCTATCGCAGGCGGGGAGACAGGTCTTGCCAATGATGAAAAGGGTATCATCGACCGCTGTATCGAGGGTATTTATGATGAGTATTTCAAGGACCCGAGACCGGAGAAGATGCCTATATTGGAGGACTTATATAATGCACTGGTTAAGTATGAGCCGGACAAGGCGGTATCAGAAGAGCTTGCCATTGATGCAAAGCAGAAGGCGGTTCGTATTGCCAACAGCCTTGTTTTATATGTGCATGGTTCTCAAAACTATTTCAATCATAGGACAAACGTGGATTCCCAAAACCGTATTGTCTGCTTTGACATCAGAGACCTTGGAAAGCAACTGAAAGAACTGGGAATGCTGATCGTGCAGGATGCGGTATGGAACAGGGTTTCCCGTAATCGTGAGCGCAGGGTGGCTACCCGTTACTACTGTGACGAGTTCCACTTACTTTTAAGAGATAAGCAGACTGCGCAGTATTC
>JAGAXP010000261.1 GCA_017940955.1 Oribacterium sp. | reverse complement strand
ATTTTGAAGAAGTAAATCGTGAACCTGTAGTTTATCATTGGACATACAAAATGGATGAAATCAGTGTTGTTGAGGCAGAGTCAGCTGGAGTTAAATCCAATGATTCATTAAGTGTCAGTTAATTATTATTCAATGTACTAGAATTATCTCTTCTTCTGAAGTATCTTCTTTTACAGGCTGGAATTCTAAAGGTTCTCTGATATCTTCCGTCAATAGTTCCTTCAGCAACTCTTCTTATATTTTTTCCTGAATAATATAAGATCAAACATTTATATTCTCCGTATATCCGATTCTGTCGGTAACAAGCTCTGCCCACGCAGGCACAAATCCCGCACCTAGAGCAACCTTCTGTGATGCGATATGTGACATGGATGTTCCATAATATGGAAGCCTGTTCATTCCCAAAATCTCGTTCTTTAGTAAAGTCACAAGCATTTTTCCTATCCCTTTTGCTTTTACTTCAGGATCAACATTTATTCCGATCTGCCACATTACAGGACTGTCCATACATAGGCTCTGTTATCACATTCTTTTTATATCTAATATAAGCGTTTTTATTGACAAATACCATAATCTGACCTGCAGAAATAGAAGTCAAAATTTGACGGTAATAGGTGTATATGCTACCATCATATTTAACAATGATGACTCTGAGCCAGATATGTTTTTCTCGATCATACCTCAGTAAAACTTATTAGATTCCTGGTATTGGCTTAGACATCATAACTATTCTCACACTAAAGCAAGAAGAAACTCTGCCTTTTAAGAGGTGGAGTTTCTTCTTGCTTTTTTGATATTGGGAATTATAACCACGGAAATCAAAAAGCCGCTCCCCTGCTTGAGAAAGGGACGGCTCTTTGCGTTATTAGATTGGTAACTTGAATTAACTAAAATAATAGTTTTATTAACCGCATTTGTCAACAAACGCTATTTCTAAAATCTGAGGAATCATAATACTTTTCATTCCTCTCAATTTTCAATAAATCATTCACGATTGAATATCTAAGTTCTTAACTTGCTCCTTTGCCTTTATATACACATGCCGGTATACCTCAGTACATATGAGGTGTACCGGTCATTTGTGGCTTCCTTATTTCTCCGCCGGCTCCCACTTGCAACGAATAGGGGAGACGATGCTGCCATCCTTTTTCATCACGGCCATGGCCTTATCCACGACCTTACGGTCCATGCCGGTCAGTTCCGCGATCTTTCCCGCGTTCAGAGGCTCGCCCTTGCCGTGGCAGTATTCACAGCCGAGGCAGCCATTGATCTTCATCCTGCCCACATGCAGCACGCAAACCTCGTTGCCGGCCTCCTCAGCGCCCGCTTTGAAGGCATCCACCATAGCGGCGGTGTTTTCCTTCCGGGGACTTCCGTTTAAGATTGCAATTTTCATATGATAACCTCCTTCATCACTCGCCCAGCATCTCGATGATGTAGTTCTCCATGCCGATCTGCTCGATCAGGCAGAGGTGACGCTTGACCCAGTTGAAATGATCTTGCTCGTCAATGATGAATTCCTCGATCATGTGCCTGGTCACATAGTCATCGTCAAACAGCGCCAGAGCCTTGCTTATCATGGGCAGCGCCTCGGCGGAGTCCTTGCAGTCATATTCCAGCCTCTCATAACGAGAGAAATACGCCGTATTCTAACGTAATTATCAGAGCAGATAATATCGCAGCGGCGCTGGAAGTGAATGGACGTAGACGTCTGCTATTTCTCCGGTTGTAGCTTCATGTAGTCCAAGAATCCACTCGCTGGTCAGGCTGACGGCGCCCAAGCAATACGTTCGGACGTACAATTCCTCCTGCCGGGTCAGTTTTTCCTTGCCGCCTGACGCCAGGATGTGCTTTTTCATTGCATCGTAACTGATCTCTGTCATGTACCGCACAAAGGAATCGTGCCCGGATGTGTGCTGAAACAGGTTTGCAAGATACTTCTTCTCTGTGTGATACCATTCTGCGGCGTCAAACATTGCCTGCTTCCAGGTGTGGGAAGGATCGATCCTGCCCATGATCTTCGCAACACATCTTGTATGCTCCCACGCGATCAAATCGTATTTGTCCTTGAAGTTGCGGTAAAAGGTGGCAGTAGAATACCCGCAGTTATCCACGATATCCTGGATGGTAATCTTGTCGATGTTTTTGTTTTTTGCCAGCTCATGGAAGGATTCCGCCAATATCTCTTTCGCTGTTTTTCGTTTCATATCTTCACCCAAAATATCAGTTATGTCTTTTATCTATCTTCTCATAGGTAAGCCGGACATGATATCCCAGTGACTCCAACATAGCGAGGAACGTCTTGTTTACGATCTGTTCCTTACTGTTCACGATTCTGCTGATATATCCGGGTGATGTCCCCAATTCTTCAGCAATCCGCGCCTGTGTCTTCGATTCTTCTATGCATTTCGTTTTCACATCAAGCTCTATATTATTCAGCAGCATTGTCTTTTCCTTCTCGGCAATAGATTAAGCGATATGTAAACTTATTGTAGTATATCTTTCCTTAAAAATCCATATCTTACACGAATCATGCTTCAGTCCCGAATCGCTGCATTTATGCTTTTAATTCAGCAATTTACAATTCACAGTGCAAAGTGAAGATTTTTATCGGAAATCCACTATGAAGGCTTTTTGTAGTTACGGATAGCATTCTATGTATGTATCGCAGGAGCCGCTTGCGGCGTATTTTTCTGTCTTTCCGCCCTCTGTCATAATCGTGGCTTCGAGGGCGTGTCTGCTGCCACCGTTGCGACTGAAAAAAGTTTCCCTTGTTTTGCCCCACAAGGGCAAAAACAAGGGAAAACGGAGCTTTTTATGGTAGCAGACCTGAGGGAAATGCAGGAAAATCAATGTGTTGTTTATATCCGTTCCTCCGTCAGATCCCTTTGAGAATCCCCCCTCCTATTCTGCCGATCTCTCCATAACATTCAAAATAGGCTCAAGATTCCGCATCATCGTGTGATGCCACATTGTATCGTTTCATATTGAAGAAAACGGCCCCGTCGTCCGGGATATAAAGTCCGGAAAACTGCACTGTATCTGTCATCCCCTCCATCCCCCGTATGTCCTCGTAGGTCGCTCCCATTTTGTCATCAACAGCGAACACATCGCTGACAGAATGCCGGGAGATGTGCCTTGTGTCCGCAATCACATTCCTTGACAGACAGGCAGCACGAAGCTCTTGGATGAGCTTCACATTGATCTTCCTGTCCATCTTATATTGGCCTCCTTTCCTGTAAGACGGGCAAAATGCCCAACAACGGTTAGGCCTTTTTTACAGGAAAGATTCTGGTGGTGCTATTGTGCGGATAGGAAGGGCTGAACTGTGGACAGAACCTTCGGGGCTGTTTAGCGAATCGGCGGGGCTGAATCGCGGACTGGGTGCGCTACGAGTGCGGAATAATCAGTTAACCCTTAAATCGATCAACCCAGTTAGAGATTATGTTCAGAAGACAACAAATTATACACGATTTCTCTTAGCTTAATTCTTTTGCCTGTTCAATTACATTTTGCATGATCTCTTTAGTCATACCCCCTGGTATATATCCAAGAACTTTTCCACCCGGCAGTATGATAAACGTTGTTGGAAATGAATTAATATAATACGGTATCATCAATGTAGCATTTTCATCAAAAAGTACAGGAAATGTATATCCATTCGCTGTGAGGAAATCTTTTACACCATCAGCATCCTTCTCATTACCGAGTCCAGGAAACGTCACACCAAGTATGATTACATCGGGATCTTCATTGATGCTGTTCTCTTCAAATAGTTCCTGAATATAAGGAAGCTCTGCCTTACATGGCGGACACCAGGTTGCCCAGAAATTAAGGAATATGATTTTATCATTGTAATCAGAAAGTGAATGGCTATTCCCGTACTGGTCCAACAGAATAAAATCCGGTGCATCAACATAGTCCTGTACATTGTCCTTTTCCGATTCAGAAATATCTGTACTTACCGTAGAATCATCATAATCACTGCTATCGTCAGGATTTTTGGAATCATCTATTGATTCATTGCTTTCAACAACTACGGAGGACATGTACCCCGTTATCCTGTTCATGCTCCCTGTAAACATCATGGCTCCCATTAGCAGCATTAACACTCCACCAATCTTTACAGTATATTTCAACACACTTCTATATTGCTTGAAAAAATACAGCAGCTGAGTTGTAAAAAGTCCTACAGCCATAAATGGGATTACATATCCAAGAGTATATACTGCTATAAGCATGAACCCGGCTCCTGCTGTACCTACTGTTGAAGCCATGATAAGCACGGTTGATAAAACCGGTCCCACACATGGTGTCCATGCAAAGCTAAGAACAAATCCCATTATTAAAGCCATAAGTGGAGATGAAGAAATTTTCTCGAATCTCACAGATAGTCGGTATTCCCGGCTTAACATACTGTTGCTTCCCAATACACCAAGCTGGTAAAGACCAAACATAATGACTATTATTCCACCTATCCTTGCAAACAGAATCTGATTTCCGCTAAAAAATCTTCCTACTCCGGTCATTACAAATCCCAAAAGGAAAAATGCAAAGCTTACACCTATGACAAAAAAGAATGTATTTATCATAACTTTTCTCTTGTTGTATATGATATTTCCCTGCTCGTCATATTCTTTTGTTCCACCGGACAAATATCCCATATAGACCGGAATCAGAGGCAGGACACACGGAGAAAAGAAACTTAAAAGACCCTGCAGAAAAACCGTCAACATAGGAATGCTCAAATCTAGCTTCATTTCACACTAATCCCTTCATGGTTAATTAAATACTTACTTCCTTATACCATTGTTTCCATTTTTCTGACAAGTCGTTCCTTTGGAATTGCACCCAATTCACTGTCGCAGAGACTGCCATTCTTGATAAATGCAAAAAAAGGAATGCTCATCACACCATATCTCTGGGCAAGTTCAGGCTGCTGGTCAACATTAACCTTACCTACCTTAAACCTTCCGTCATACTCTTCGGCAAGCTCTTCAACTACAGGTCCCATCATCTTGCATGGACCACACCAGTCTGCATAAAAATCAACCAGTACTGGCACATCACTGTTCACTACTTCTTTGTCAAAATTATCCCTTGTAAATCTGTATTCCATAGTATTAACCTTTACGCTGATTCTCAGCGCCCTTTCAATAATATCTTTATTTCACTACTTGTATTTCTCAGCTGATAATCTTATTATATGTGGTATATAATATATATCAAGTACGCAGTTTTTATTTATCTAGTAAGGAAAAGTATACCATGAGAAAAAAAGAGAACCATGAACCATTATGTGAAGATATTGCAGGACAGAATTGTGGGCTAAAAAAAATAATTGATAAGATTGGCGGAAAGTGGAAGATCATGATCCTCTGTGTCATAGATAAGAATGATATCGTGCGTTATGGGGATTTACGTCGTTCTATACATGGAATCACCAACACAATGCTCGCTAACTCTTTGAAAGAGCTGGAGGCAGACGGACTTGTAGAACGAAAACAATACGATGAAATGCCTGTCAGGGTCGAATACAATCTCACTGAGAAAACAAAAAACCTCATCCCAATCCTTCTTGATCTTAAAAAATGGGGCGAAGAAAATCTATAAATAATAAAAGACCCCATCAGATTTCTGATGGGGTCTTCTATATAAGGAGGTATATTTTATAATGAGAAGTTTATTATTTTCTATTTATTAGATTCCGAATTCCTGTGCCCAGTATGTTCTTCCGTTCTGAGTTGTTGTTGAGATTGCGCATGTTGTGAAGTCAGGCTTTAAGATGTTTGCTCTGTGTGTAGGTGATGCCATCCATGCGTTTACTACGTCGTCTGCTGTGT
>JAGAXP010000260.1 GCA_017940955.1 Oribacterium sp. | reverse complement strand
AGAGGACTGAAAATCCTCGTGTCACTGGTTCGATTCCGGTTCTGGGCATCCAAGATGATAAAGACAGCGATAACATTCACACTGAAACTGATCATCTTTTGTATAGTGTTTCGTTCTTCACAGAAATGAAAGTTGAACGGACATTAATAATGCGCGAGTAGTAGAGTGGTACTACGTCGCCTTGCCAAGGCGAAGATCGCGGGTTCGATCCCCGTCTCGCGCTCTAAAGAACCTCAGGATTTCCTGAGGTTCTTTTTTCTCTTTATAGGAAAGTGCATTGACTATGATTATAAAATAGAGCTGCCTCTCCTGTCTTAAAGTTGGAGAGGCAGCTAATACAATGTTAAAGATCTGTACATGATAAGTGGTCAGCCTGGCAATACTGAAAAAATGCAGTATTCTTAGGTGTGGATCACTTTCGTCGTATTTTTCCGGTCATCTTATAGTAGCGGTTCTTGTCATCATACATACGTTTATCTGCAAGCTCCTGAAGTTTTGCAAAATCAGAATGGTAGGATGCGGTAAAGGCATATCCCAGTGAAGCACTCACATTAGCACTGGACATCATTTTCCTAAGTCGCTCTATGGATTCGATGCACTCTTCCTCGGAGTGATCATACTGAATAACGATGAATTCATCTCCACCGATTCTGAAAACCTGATTGTTTCCAAATACTTCAGAAAGACAGGAAGCTATGGTTATGATCAGTCTGTCTCCCGCCTCATGTCCCAGGTTGTCGTTAACTGCTTTTAGTCCGTTGATATCGGCAGCAATTACAGCAAGAGATTTATTTTCATACTGATGGGATAATACGTTTTTGAGACCGCTTCTGTTCATGACACCGGTCAGCGGGTCATTCATGGAAAGCCTTTCAAGCCGTAAGGCTTCATCCATCTGATAGTGAAGGCAGCTTCTCTTGGTGTTAAATCCATTGAAAATGGCAACCATCATATCATGGCAGCTATAGTACCCACATGCAGAACAATCAATGTGACGGGATTCAATGGTAGTCTTGTGCATAGAATTGTAAATCTCATCGGCTTCCTCATCTGTTGGAACCTGTGTTTTACAATGTTCACTCATGTCAGTAAAGCTCCGCAAATAATGTGTCAGATCCAGATCCTTAAACTGTTCGTTAAGCTTATGGAGCCTTTCTTCATGGGAAAGATCCGGATTCCACGGGGAATCTTTTCCTGCTTTTTTACTGCTACTGCGTATCTTGTTAATAGTGTAAAATGCTGCATCTTCTAAAAAACGTTTTGACTCTGACGCAGTACCCTCTATACAGCCTTCCTGACAGTTCAGAGCATCAATCAGCACGAATGGTATATTTTGAGCGCTAATGTCTGTTTTATTCTTTTTAAGCCACCCAAAGAGAAAAGTTTTACCGGATACTACCCGGACAGGGGTATCGTCACCCATGAACCAGTGAACATTATCCGCAAGTCCTCCCGGTGCCGGATAGAAGGAACCCAGACCGTATTCAATCTCATCTGCTGCATCCGGTCCGGTAATATTGTGACTGCGAATATAATCCATGAATTTGAGGAAGGTGACATTGTAGTGTACAGGACTATCCATATATTCATCGGTTTCATATTTCTTGCCGATGCACGGACCAAGAAATGCCAGTTTGTCAGTGATACCCAGAACCTCACGGCAATATATGGCAGCGCAAAGCATCGGAGAGTAAACAGGCATGAGGCTCGGAATCAGCTCCGGCATGCAGTGTTCGATATAAGATACGGTTACAGGACAAGGAGTTGAGATCTTTCCGACCAATCCTTTTTCCCTGATACACTTAAGATAAGCCCATGTGCAGATGTCGGCACCGAAAGCTACAGATATGATCCTCTTGATGCCAAGCTTTTTGAGCCCGCCAAGAATGGTACCGTATTCCTCGGGATAGGATGCCTTGAAGGACGGTGCCAGCAAAAGAGAGATACTTTCGCCTTTCTTGAGGTCTTCAAAAAAGCCCCTTGTGTCATCGTGATAGTCTCTTGCATTATGCTCACAAAGTGTAAAGCAAGCCCCACAGGATATGCATCTTTCTTCGTTGATATGTACTACTGTAGAGGTATCATTTGTTTGAACGAAGCTTGCTCCCGGAGAAGTGCATACACGTACACATTTATTGCAGCTTATACAATTGTCAGTAGTAAAAATCAGACCCTTTTTCATAGATTAGTCCTCTTGATAAGTAATAAAACAGACACTTCCATTTTACCATAGTCATGGTCTTGGATTAATCATGACCAAGCTTGAAGAAACAAATCTCAGCAATGTGTTAACTATTAATGCCTTTTTTCAGTCTGTGAATCCTTTTCCTGCTTGACCCTATGGCTTCTTCCGGGCATACAAGAATACAGAGATGACATCCTACACATCTGCTTCCATCCAGAGAGATCTTTCTGTCATCGCTGATCTTTATAGCCTGATGTCCACCGTCAGCGCACGCAATTACACATCTTCCACAGCCTATACATTTGTCCTTATCAAATCTCGGGAATACTATAGTGTCACGTTCCAGAACATCTGTGGTTTCACTGACAGTATCCAGTGACAGTCCTATAAGATCACTTACATTGTTAAGAGCCTTTTCTGCAAGATAGTAGTTAAGCCCCGATTTAAGGTCATCAATAATACGGTATCCATACTGCATTACTGCCGTTGTGACCTGTACACTTCCCGCACCTAAGAGGATAAATTCCAGGGCATCGGACCAGTCTTCGATTCCGCCCATGCCGCTTATATGCATACCTTTAAGCTTCGGATTCTTTCCAAGCTCCGCCATAAAGCGAAGCGCAATTGGTTTTACAGCGTTTCCGCTATAGCCTCCTAAAGCAGATTTTCCATGAACCGAAGGAGCGGCAACATAGGTATGTAGGTTTACTCCGGTTATACTCTTTATGGTATTTATGGCGGAAAGGCCATCCGCACCGCCACGAAGAGCTGCTTCGGCTGCAGGGCTCATGGTTGCGACATTAGGCGTGAGTTTTGCAAGAATAGGAATAGTGGCACCGCGCCTTGCAGCCTTTGTAAAACGCTCCACCAGTTCCGGAACCTGTCCTATATCTGAACCAAGGCCTTCTTCGGACATATTAGGGCATGAGAAATTAAGCTCTATGGCGTCAGCACCGTTTTCTTCACAGAGTCGGGAAAGGTTTTCCCATTCCTCATCATTTCTGCCCATTATAGAAGCGAGAATGAATTTTGAGGGATACTTTTTCTTCAGGTGTCTGAATATCTCCATGTTTTCTTCCACACTATGGTCAGAAAGCTGCTCTATATTTTTAAAACCTATTATGTTCCCACCGGACCCTTTTATGGCAGAAAACCTGGGTGATGCTTCATGAATGTCGAAGTTACATATGGTTTTAAAGGATGCTCCTGCCCATCCGGCTTCAAATGCTCTTGAGCACATATCATATGAGCTTGCAACAACGGATGAAGACAGAAGGAAAGGGTTTTCAAGCGGTATACCGCAGATATCTGTTCTTAGGCGGATTTCATCCTTAGGAAGTGATACCTCAAGAGACGGTCTGACCTCGTCATATAACCGTGTGATTACATCCTTGACAGGAACTTCCCCTGAACGAACACACGCTCTTTCGCAAGGAGCATCACAGCTTATACTGGGATTTTCTTCCGGAAGACCTGCCGCAGCAACATTCTCGTTATCGAACCATATGCTTCTGAGGAGCTTATCAGGCTCAAGCTTAGGACATGCAAGGCTGCAGGGGGCATCGTAACACAGTGCACATTTCATTATGTCTTTTCGATACAATATTCTTTCAATCATAGTTAACCTCGGTAAATTTCAGCTATTACTAACTTCACATTCAAAAAATTCTTATTATTAATAATCGTCAAAATGCAGTCTTTATATAAAAGCTGACAACAGATAAGAAATGCCTCGCTTGAGAGGGGCAGAGATCAATATATAGAGATATGCAGGAGGTAGCAGAATGAGTAGTGGGGCCAGTAAACAATCAGGAGGAATCTATTCAATATAGAAAAATACCGCCACCTGAAATTAAAAATCAATTCAGTATTGAAACGAGAACGTGTGTATGGTATAATGCATCTACATTGATGAGTATCCCCAAGTCTTTGAACGCTGAGAGAGGTTATACATGAGAAATATAGGTGATGTAATAGCACGTAACCGAAGAAAAAAGAAACTGTCCCAGATAGATTTGGCTAAGCTTCTTGGCGAATATGGTATCTCCATTAAAAATGCGGGTATGCTTGCGGAGTGATGAGTATCTACATCGCCATAGATATGAAAAGCTTTTATGCATCTGTAGAATGTGTCGCAAGGGGACTGGATCCTCTGAAGGCAAAGCTGCTGGTGGCGGATGCCACAAGATCGGATCAGACCATCTGTCTTGCAGTATCTCCGGCTTTAAAAGCTATCGGTGTTCCGGGCAGACCCAGACTTTTTGAGGCGAAGCAGGCTATCAGAAAATACGAGCAGACGTATCGCACAAAAGTTTCTTATATCACTGCTACTCCGCGTATGGCCGAGTACGAAAAAACCTCAGCCAAAATCTATGGGATATTTTTAAAATACGCATCCTCTGAGGATATTCACATATACAGTATAGATGAGTGTTTTATCGATTGTACGCCATATCTCCATTTCTACGAAACTGAAGCCATAAGGTCCGGACAGCATCCTGCACATATCATGGCTATAACCATGATAAGGGATGTCCTTAAAAATACGGGAATCACAGCCACAGTGGGAATAGGTACAAATTTATATCTTGCCAAAATAGCTATGGATATCGTGGCAAAGAAATCCCCTGCAGACAAAGACGGAGTCCGCATCGCCGGACTTACGGAGGAAAGCTATAGGTATCTCCTCTGGGAACACAAGCCATTGACGGATTTCTGGCAGATCGGTCGTGGTAAAGCAGCAAGGCTCGAAAAAAATCACATGTACACCATGGGAGACATTGCTGAGCGTTCACAGTGTGATGAAGAGTGGTTTTATAAGGTTTTCGGAATAGATGCTGAGATACTCATAGATCACGCCTGGGGTGTAGAACCTGTGACCATGTATGATATTAAACACTATAAAAGTGACAATCATTCTCTTTCCAATGGTCAGGTTCTTCCGAGACCCTACAAATATTATGAAGCATGTATAGTTTTCAAGGAAATGATAGATATCTTATGCTGTGATATGTATAAGAAAAAACTTGTCTCTTCAAGGTTTACGTGGTGGATCAGTTATGATTATAAGAGTCTTGAATATTTCCCAAGCTATGACGGAAGACTTGCCATTGACTGGTACGGGAGACTTCATCCCGCCCATTCAACCGGAACCGTAAGATTTAAATCAGCCACCAATACCGCCAATATCGTTATCGAAGGGATCATGAAGGATGTAGATAAAAAAAGTGACCACAGGGTACTTTTAAGGAGGCTTGGAATATGCGCCTGTGATGTTAAATCTGATAACGGAGTATATCAATTGGATCTCTTTACAGACTACGATGCTCTGAATAAAGATAGACAACTTCACGCAGCGCTTCTGGAGGTGCGAAACAGATATGGAGCCAATGCCATGCTGAAAGGAATAAATTTTTTGGAAGGTGCAACCACAAAGATGAGGAACGAACAGATCGGAGGCCACAGAGCATAGGAAATCTTCGGTATGTCGCCAAACCGGATGGCTAAAGGCTCGATTGATCTGCGGTATATGTAATAGTTCAGTCGGTGGACCATGGGGACGAAAAATCCCACAGGCTTGCCTGTGGGATGAAAGCTGCTTTTTATTTCTTATTCCCGATTTTTTTCCTGTATTCCACAGGTGATATTCCTTTTTGCTTTTTGAACACCCTGGTGAAGTAATTGGAGTCTGTGAACCCGCACTGTTCAGCAATTTCCTGAATGGTATTATCAGTTGAATTAAGAAGCAGGGTGGCTCTGCCGATTCGAACACTGTGGATATAATCCGTAAGAGTCATGCCTGTCTCTTTCCGAAACTGTGCAGAAAGATATCCCGGAGTGACATTGCAAAAATCCGCAAGAGTTTCCAGAGAAAGCTTTTCCTGGTATCGGAGGTTTATCTGATCTGTACACTTTGCGATCAGGGCGGAATAGTCCCTGGTTGAATGATTGCTTACCAGCATTGCATACTTTCTAAGCATAGTGGTAGCCAGATTCTGAAGCTGTATGGTGTTGTTGGTGTTTTCAATGCTTATGGCGAAACTCCGTGAAAGCTCGTCAATGTAATAAGGATGTACCTTTGCGCGTCTTACCGCTACACGGAGCTTGGTGTTCAGGATGATCATCCAGTTTTTGTGGTTTCTCACTTCATTCGGAGTTCTGGGAGCGATATTGAACTGTCTGAAAAGTCTGTAGTAAGCGATGGCGTCATTGACATTGCCCATGGCAACAGCATCCAGAACCCGGTCCTCGGCATCGTATCTGTCGGCTATGGCTTCAAAGGAGGTGCTGTTATCGACGGCATTGAGATCGATGGCCGCCTCCTGCTCAGTACTGTTCATGACGCTGTAAAGATCTATAAATCTGTAATCGTTATATTTTCCGAAAAGCGTTTTTATCAAAGGAGTAATCAGAGAAACCCAGAAATCATGTGTGGGAAGAGTAGGAACTCTGTTATAGAATTCGGAAAAGTCCTTTGTTAACGCCACCGGAAGGTTATGCTCCTTCATGATCCTTGAAATATCCTGTTCCGGTACAAGACCGAATATAACAGGTCCTATAAGGGCATACTCCGCCTCGTATTGTTCCTTGAGCTCTTCGGGAAATTCAAAGAAACAGTAGTTGAGTAAAAAGTCGTCTCTATAAAAGTAGAGATTTATCTCTTCTGAGTTACGAAGGAGCATCCGGAAATAATCATTATAATCATAGTCTTTAAACAGCCTCTTTCTGAAGCCGTAATCGGTTTTCTCCAGATCATTTCCTGACTTCTGTAACAGCTGAAACCGGATACCCTGAGCGGAGAGGATTTCTTTATAAATATTTATGAGATCTACAGTCATGGGATCACCTAGCACAAAATCATTCCAAACAAGCACAAAATTACTACAAAAATGAGTATAGCATAAAATCGTGCTGATTCAACATCATATCATGCTAGAGAACTGTCTGGAATTTCATATAATGAATATATCCATTAAATGTGTTTTGTACAAAGCGGATAAACAGGAGTATAAAAGTGGGCTGACGTTCCGGACCTTCGGGTTTTTATAGGAAACATGATATGAGACGTCAGATCCTAACTGATTGAAATCTAAAAGGGCTGACGTTCCCAAACAGGAGGAAGAAATGGAAACACAGACAGGTGCAATTCACCGAGCAAAAGTATGGCAGTTATTCGGTTTTTCACTGAACAATATAGCTACTAATTTATATTTATGGGAGATGACATTTATCTCTTATTTTCTGACAGGATTTGTAGGAGTGGGAGTTGTTGTGGCATCCTCTCTGGTTACATCCATGAGAATATGGGACGGCATCACAGATCCCTTCATAGGCTTTATAGTAGATAAGACAAACGGCAGATTCGGTAAGAACAGACCATTTATCGTTCTCGGTCAGATAGTTATGGCCATAACCAGTGCGGTGATGTATTTCGTTACACCGACACTTCCGGAGGCTCACAGATTCATCGCATTTATCCTTATATATGCGGTTTACATCGTTGGCTACACTCTTCAGTGCGTAGTTACAAAGTCAGCGCAGACCTGTCTTACCAACGATCCGAAGCAGAGACCCATGCTTGCGGTTTTCACAGGAATCGGTTCGGTTGTAACCTTTTCGGTTCTTCCATATCTTTCTTACACATATCTGTTGAGAAAGCATAACTTCCAGTTTGACATACCTTTCTTTGCAGAGCAATGGAAAATATGCAGCCTGGCATCAGCCATCCTTTCTGTGATCGTTATCATTTCACTTATTGAGAAGGACAGAACGGAATATTACGGAACCGGTGAAAGCATCAAGACCTCCTTCAAAGACTATTGGGAGATCATCAAGAACAACCGTGCCATCCAGATGCTGGTCGTTGCAGCTTCAACAGACAAGCTTGCAACTCAGGCAAAGAGCGATGCAACCATCACCATGATCGTGTACGCAATTGTCTGCGGCAATGCTGCTGTTTCAGGCATGCTTAATGTTTACACTCTGGTTCCAAACATTATTTTCATGATCTTCATTGCAGGTTACATCGCTGCAAAGATGGGACAGAAGAGATCCATAGAGGTATCTTCCTGGGGCGGAATCATCTGCTGCGTAGGTCTGATCCTTCTCTTCATATTCGGTGATCCCAAAACTCTCAGCCTTCCGGGCGACGGTGTCTTCACCGGATGGTCATTCTTCACGGTTGCATTTATGATCCTTACAGTCCTTTACGGAAGCTTCAATAATGTAAACACCAATGTAGTCATTACCATGACAGCGGATTGTGCGGACTACGAGGTTTACAGAAGCGGAAAGTATGTACCGGGAATGATCGGAACACTTTTCAGCTTTATAGATAAGCTTGTTTCTTCTCTTTCGGCAACACTGGTTGGACTTATGTGTGCGGCCATCGGTTTCACACAGGCGCTTCCGGATGCAAACACAGAATACAGTACCGGAATCTTCATCGTGGGAATGGTCGGAATGTACGGACTGGTTCTCATCGGACTTATCTTCAATATCATCGCAATGAAGCATTATCCTCTTACAAAGGAAAAAATGCAGGAGATACAGGAAGAAATCGCAGCTATCAAGGCAAAAAACAGGAATGGTGCCGCAGCAGAGCAGAATGTGTCACACATGGAGAAGGCTGTTGTTGACAGTGCTGTTTAAAGGAAATATACGGAAAGGATTTGGAAGTTTTACATGGTAGATTTAAAGGCAAAGCCGTTTTATTTAAATGATGAAAAGATCAGGTGGGTTGAGGATACCATTAGGGGAATGTCTCTTGATGAAAAGATAGGACAGCTATTTGTCCTTCTTAAGGCAACTCCCGGTATGGATGAGGAGAAGATAAAGTCGGACCTTGCGAAGTACAATCAGGGTGGTCATCGCTGGCAGGGTGGCAATGCCGAGACTGCCTATGAACAGAATAAATTCTTTCAGATGAACAGTAAGTTTCCCCTCTTTATAGCTGCAAACTGCGATGACGGCGGAATCGGTGCGGCACCTGAAGGAACCTTCGTGGCCACCGCTGCCGAGTGCGGTGCAGGTGAAGGTACGGCTAATGCTTACCACCTGGGCTATGTAGCAGGAAAGGAAGCTTCTGCTGTCGGATGTAACTGGATGTTCAATCCTGTTGTGGATGTTTATAAAAACTGGAGAAATACCATCGTTAACACCAGAAGCTTTGGTTCGGATCCTGAGGTGGTGCTTGCCAATGCAAGAGCCTATATAAAGGGCGTTAAGGATGCAAATCCCAATATGGCCTGCACAGCCAAGCATTTTCCCGGAGACGGTGTGGAGGAGCTTGACCAGCATCTGGCTCTCGGCGTAAACAATTTATCCGTTGATGAATGGGAAAAGAGCTTCGGCCATGTTTACAGAACCCTTATTGATGAGGGGCTTGAGACCATCATGGTTGGACACATCGCACTTCCCGAGATGACAAGAAAGCTTCGTCCCGGAATAGCGGATAAGGACATCAAGCCGGCAACTCTTTCACCTGAGCTTTTGACTGACCTCCTGAGAGAGGATATGGGCTTTAACGGAGTCATCATTACCGATGCTTCTCACATGGTTGGCATGAGCGCCACAAGTAAGAGATGCGATGCAGTCCCCGGTGCCATCATTGCCGGCTGCGATATGTTCCTTTTTGCCAATGACGTGGAAGAAGACATTGGTTTTGTAAAGAAGGCCTACGAGGAAAAGAGACTTACTGAGGAAAGACTTAATGATGCCCTCATGAGGATTCTCGGAATGAAGGCACATCTCAATATGGAGGCTTCCGGCAGAAACTTCCCGGAGAAGTCTGAGCTGTCATGTATCGGCTGCGAGGAGCATCAGGCGTATGCAAGAGAGGCTGCGGACAGCTGCATTACCCTTGCAAAGGATACCAGAAGTTATCTTCCGGTGAATCCGGCGGAAAAGAAGCGCGTTTTCCTGGTTTACGTTGGTTCCACACCCACAACCCTCGGCTACAAAAAGGATCCGGTGAAGCAGATGGTCATCGACGAGCTTCAGGATGCCGGTTTTCAGGTTGATGTCTGCCCCAACTACTTTGAGCTGGAGCTTGAAAACGGAATTTCCCCCATGAATTTTGTAAAAATGCTCAACCATCAGAAGCGTGAGGATTTCATTAAGAACCATGATTTCGCCCTGGTTGTGATCAATGTTAAAGGATACGCACAGGAGAACAATGTCCGCCTTCGCTGGAGTGTGAATCACAGCTGCGAACTCCCCTGGTACAACGAGGAGATCCCCACAATCGGAATGAGCCTTAACTACACAAATCATCTCATCGATGTGCCTCAGCTTCATACCTTTGTTAATGCTTATGCTCCGAGAAGAGAGCATATTAAGGCAGCCATCGAAAAGCTCACAGGAAAGAGCGAGTTCATGGGCAAGGCAGATGAGAGCGTATTCTGTGGAAGATGGGATACAAGACTGTAGACCGGTAGCTGTTTACCTTTATATGGCGCACCGGGATATATGCCTCATAGGTATATGGATGTGATCTGAAAGAAGCGTATAGATAGTTTTTGATGTATAGAAAGAAGAGATAGATAATGTCAAGATTTGATGATTATACAAAAAAGAATAACAAGATTGTTTGTATAGATTCCGACGGTTGCGCCATGGACACCATGAACATCAAGCATATCAGATGCTTCGGTCCCTGCATGGTTAAAGAGTGGAATCTTTATGAATGGGAGAAAGAGATTCTCGACCGTTGGAATGAGATCAACCTTTATTCCATGACAAGAGGCATCAACAGATTCAAGGGTCTCGCCATGATGCTTTGTGAGGTTGATAAAAAGTATAGTCCCATCGAAGGAATCAAAGCCCTTAAAACCTGGGCTGAAGAAGCTCCTGAGCTTTCAAACGCCGCAGTTGAGAAAATGCTGTCAGTGGACGAAATTTTCAAAAAGACTCTTAACTGGAGCAGGGCTGTTAATGTTTCCATCGGGGAGCTTCCGAAGGAAGAGATAAAGCCCTTTGAGGGCGTGAAAGAGGCATTTGAGAAGATCCACGAGTCCTGTGATATTGCCGTGGTTTCCAGCGCAAACCGAGAAGCTGTTGTGGCAGAATGGGAACGTTTCGGACTGCTTCCATATGTAGATATCCTCTGCGCCCAGGACATGGGAAGCAAGGCCTTCTGCATCGGTGAGATACTCAGGAAAGGCTTTGCAGACAAGGACGTTCTCATGTGCGGTGACGCTCCCGGAGATGAAGCGGCAGCCTTTGAATATAAAGTATTGTATTACCCGATTCTTGTGAATCACGAAGAAGAGTCCTGGAAGAGACTTAAAGAAGAGGCTCTTGATATATTCCTGAGTGATAATTACAAGGGAAGTTACCAGAAAAAGATGAGTGATGAATTCAGGGACAACCTGAAATAAAAAATGTGATACATCTCATGAATAAGCACCACAACATAAAACCTGAACGCTTAATCCGAATACTACGTAGTATTTACAGTTCAGCCGGTGGACCATGGGGACGGGGTTAGTGGTCCATCGGCTGAACTATTACAGATTTCCAAAACTGATGAGATATACATTTGATTTGATGCTTCGTTGTAAGGTGATTATGTGCTATAATCGGGATTCGTTTAAAACAGATACACCCAGGAGGAGACAGTATGCTTAACAAGGACAATGCTGAGAAACCGGTAAAGCTTATTGAGAGAAAGCTTGCATATAAGGGCAAGGTCATTACAGTGTATGATGACCACGTTGATGT
>JAGAXP010000259.1 GCA_017940955.1 Oribacterium sp. | reverse complement strand
CAAGAGGACTATAATGCCTTAGCACCTGCTCCTGAGCATTCGGACAGCCCTTGCAGGCTGCCCGGATAATATCTCCCTCCATAAACGGGCCTATTGTCTTTTCATGCTTGCTCATTCCACTATCCATAATCAGCATCTCCTGTCAATTCTTTTCTAAGCGCACGAAGCGCCCTTCCTTTATGTGTGTATACCCCGTGAACGCTGATCTTCATCATCCTCGCCGCTTCTTCCGGCGATAAATCCAGCGCATAGATATACCCTATTACTTGTTTTTGTCTTATCGACAAGGTATCAAGAGCCTTTGCAAGCCCCTCATCTTCCACATAGAATATGGTCGCGCACAGATCCACACTTATCTTTTCTATGCATGGTTTATCCTCAATATGCCTATCTCTGACATATATATCATCTCCAGTAAGCTCTTCCCTTTTCCCCGGCAGCATATAAGAGCGTATCGCATTTAGGGCTTTGTATCTAATAACCATCTTTATAAAACCGTGAAACATATAACAAATACTGTCATCATCGCCCTTTACACCGTTGTAGTATGTTCTGCTCATCGTACACCTGCATTCTGCTTTACCTTTCCTTATTTATAAGTATATATTTTGCTTACTTTTAGTTCGTTCATATATACAGTACCTTTCCTTAAAATATGTAGCGAGGTGATTTATAATGAACGAGTTTACAAAGCCACTGGCTGATGCAATAAGGCAGGCACGATCAGCACTTGGTCTCACACAGGAGCAAGTTGCCGAACTGGCCGGTACTGATCCCATGAACATAATGAAAATGGAGAACACCAATCGGAATGCTAATCCCGAATTGGCAACCCTGTATCCGGTAGTCCGTGCGCTCAACATCAATCCCCAGGACATCTTTTACCCTGAGATTTCCCGAGACAACCCACGGATCCAGCTCCTTCAGCAGCTAATCTCCGATTGCACCGACAGTGAGGCGGATGCACTGATCCCCATCATACGGGAACTGCTTCAGTTCATGAGGAGTAACGGTAAAACCCATATAGATGAATAAAAAGAGAACCTGTTTCCCAATTATCTGAGAAAGCAGGCTCTCCGCATCTTCTATGCGTCCGGCTCGGCGCTTACCTTGTATTCAAATTTCATTACATCTATTCTTGTTTCCGTCCCGCATTTGGGACAGTATAGCGGGAACCTCAGCATTACTGTATCTTCATATACCTTGGTTCTCGTTTTTTTGTTACAGGACGGACATCGGATCCATCTTGATTTCAGTGTTTCTGATTTCTGATACAAATCTTATCCCTCTTCATATTATTAAAGGTCTTCATTTCTGATTGTCTGTTTTGTCATGATCTCCAATACTGATGAAGGCATCGCCATATCCCCATCATCCTTTTGCATCTGCATCTCTTTAACCATTTCCATCTGATCCTCAAAGCGTTTTCCTCTGCGGATCCAGAAACCATCATCATCGCCATGAACTTTAGGCATCATACTATCCTGTCCATTAGGGAAGCCTGCCCGTTCTGTGGTAATCTTAAGATCCTCTTCTTTCTCTCCCACCCTTATGATGTTCAGCTTTCCTCCCGCTAGCCCCCTGAACGGATCATTCCATGAAAAGATTCCATTGATCTGCTTCAACACCCATGTCTCATATTCCGAATCCTTCATCATTCTCTCAATGCCTGTATCTGAAATAGCGATCATCGTTGTATCCAGATCATTTGACGAATGATACGGCATATTCTGAATCCTATCAGAAATCATCTGTCGATAAGTTCCTGCATCCATATCCCGATTCGTATCACATTGTCCCTTTTCAACACCCGCAGCACTCTTCAGACAGTCTGCAAAGTCCTGTTTCTGATTCTCCTTATATGGCTCCGATTTTGGTATCGTTCTGAACATCCGGCTCAGGTTATTTACGGTAATCATCTCATTCCCCATATTATTCCTCAATCTGTTCAGTTTCTTCGTTTTTCATACTGCGAACTTTTTCTTCCACATCGGAATAATCATATGCTGCTTTGAATGCAGCAGAGATCACGTTTCGGCTAATCTGTGGGACGAACAGATCCTTGGATGAACCCATATTGGAAAAGACCATCTGATCCAGGAATGAATTCGCCATTGAACGATACGACTCATTTTCATCATAGCCTCCGTAGCTTATACCGTTCAGTTCAGCATAAAGCTTTCTGATATCATCTTGGGTTACATCATTTCTGCCGCTTTTCTTCCCGGCATCTGTCGTACCATCTTTCGATGCGGTTTCCTCATTTTCTTTAGACTTCGACATGAGTTTCTCCAAATACTCCATATTTTTTGACAAATGACTCTTGTACGTCCCATTGGTTTTTCCGGAATTCGCCGCCTGTAGATACTGATTATATAAGCTGTAATCTGTATTGATCATATTGATTCCACCCCTTTCTTTATATGCCAAAAAGCTGAGCTTACCACATTCCCGCCATCATCTCATATGCCATCAGAGGGTCGGACATATTTGATATCGGTTGTGTGGAACCGTCCTCGGATATGCTCTCTCGCATATAAAATGTCCTGTTAAAATCAATACGTGCGAGCCTCTGTTTTTCATATTTATCATCCAGCCACTCCTTATCGCGTTTCTCTTTTAGCCTCTTTTGTTCCCTCTGCCTCTCTTCAACACGCTTTATTGCAGCCGGATCAGGCTTTTTATGGTAAGATTCTCCCTTTGAACGAGTTTTGAAGAGATCCTCTGCGTCATTGTTTGCCCCCATGGACATATCTCCCCAACTGCTTCCTTTGAAATTCTCCATAGGAACGCCGAAATCAAGAACCTCCCATCTTTTTACCCGTGGCGGGCTCATCCAAGGGTTATGAAATGTATAGATATCTTCGATTCCTCCCAAGACATACGCTTCAAAGTCCGGATCATCCTTCATTGTCTTCCATGCATCTTCGGATATATGTATGGAGGACTCCGTAGTACTTCTTGACGGATCCTCTGGTATCCTGTCGATCACGCTGCTGATATAAGTTTTGTATTCATCCATTGTCATATCATCTCTTGACTTTGAAGGCGGATAGATTGCTGCAAGCTTTTTCCCATTTTCGATCTCCCTCTGCCAATCCTTTGCATACTGAGGATATTTCTGCATGGATTCCGCAATATGACCGCTTCGTTTCTGTACATTTTGAGACTTTGCCTCTGATTCGGCTTTCCCAACTGCATCGGCAAAACCGCTGCCAGAAGACTTTGTCACTCCGATAGTATCTACCTTTGAAGCATATGAACTCATGTACCTTTCTGCATAATTTGTATTAATCATGTTGCACCTCCCAAAAAACATTTTATAAGTGAGCATTCAACCACGGCTTATCGTTGTCGGTTTCATTCTTCATTTATAAATGATTTATGCCCCAATCTTCATAAACTGCTCCATCAGCCTCTCATACAACTTCTTGAAACGCATATACCCTTCGTGATACCCCACATCATACTGCTGTTGCATCATATCCTTGTACACCTGCACCCAGTCACGTTTTTGATAAAGGTCATCTCCGATTTTTGAAACCCCGGCCAATGCAGAGGTTTCTATGGGCATTCGCTCCTCCTTTTCCAGATAACAGGCAAAAGCATAGTGATCAAAACTATCTGCAGATTTCGGATTAAAGTTTACAACATCTACCATTCGTTCCTCCATCGTCCCGTCCGGATTCCATATTTTTACATGATAATATGGGTTTTCCTCCGAAAAATCATCCGGCTTATATACACTTGTACTGAAACCGGTCTGGACGGATGCCCATGATCCCACAGCTTCTTCTCCCGCATCAGCATCGTTCTTACCATGTAAAACAATACCTTTTGCAGCTCCGGTCTGATTTTGTATCCCTGCACTTGAAAGAGTTCCTCCAAAGCTATCAGATCGACTATTATTGACTTTGTAGTTATTGCTTAAAGGCTTCGTTATATTGTTGTGATCATACGCAATAGCACCTATGCCCATATCTGTCTCCCTTCGCTGTTATTGATACAGGTATCCCTGTTCCAATTCGTCGTCCGACCATACTCTCTCATATGTGCCACCTATTTCGCCGAAAATAGTATCCCAATACTTGAACCCGGTCATCTCATCAGAATCAAGAGTATGATTCTTTAACCATGACAAAAGCAGATTCCATGTATTCTCACCAATCATCGCCGACCAATTCTTTTTAGGATCACTATTATCGTTATAACTGATATTGTCCGGATGAGTCATAACAATGCCATTTGCCCCTCTGTGAGCCATCCCTCTTATTTCAAAATCAGCATATATAAGGCCTTCTTCCGGCGATTTTACAAGATTAGGATATCTTCTGGCATATTCCTCCCCTAAAGCTTTATATCTCGCCTCATCTACGGCATTACACAGCAGAACCTGTCCTCCTCTTCCTTCATCCCCTGGCCTCATTACATAATGGATTCCTGTTTCTGCATGCATCCCTATATAATATCCCTCCAAGGCTTTATGGGGTACTTCATCTACTCCCATAGCTTCCGATAACGCACCTTCCAATTCCTCATTGACCGGAACCGCATCATACCAACTGCTATTAAGCCCAGGCATTTCGCTGATCAGAACTTTGGTTCCGGTCTGAGCATCTTCCTGTATCTTTAGATGTTCAGGCTTAAACACCCCGGCACTCTTTCCATTTACCAGAATGCGTAACCCGCCTATTCCTGGCTCCGGAACAATTTTATAATTCTCCGTCTCAACCTCCTTGAAGTTTGATACGTCAACTGTATTGCGCTTCTCCGCACTCCCAACACTATTTCTCTGTTGTATGCTCTGGTTTGCCATCTCAAGATATTGATTCCTATACGCAGGAGCATTGGCACGCTGCTCCGCATACATTTTATCCATAAACTCGCAGAACTCGTCAAAGGTATATCTCTTGCTGTCATCTCCATACATATACCACTTACTCTCTGCTGCCGGATCTTGTTCAAGCAGTCTTTCTCTTGTAGACTTCCAGTTTTTCATGGCTTCATCGTGATTTTTCTGGATAATCTCACCCTGCATTCTTATAAACTCATTCCCATCCATTGCTTTTTGGATTTTTCCGTTAGCAACATTCTTCTCTATGATTTCTTTGGCGGCGGAAGTATCACCTGACTGTGCCTTTCTAAGAAGGGCATTATCACTCCACCTTTCCAACCCATCAATGATCTTCTGACAATTCAGCCCATGTTGATATGCCTGTGGCATCATAAAATATGATTCCTTCGCATTTTCCAGAATAGTAGTCCAATCCCTGTTCCGAGTCCATGCGCTTTCTGAACCTGCAATTCCGCTACAAAAGCCGTTATACTCTGCTTGCTGTGAATATGTTCTCATTCTTCCAAAGGATTTCATGCCAGTATTTTCAATGAGTCCCTTATCGTCCATATACGACATGAGTGCAAACATTTCTATCTCTGTTGCATCTTTGGGATCCACATCATTCACTCGAACTTCGTAATCTCCTACTTTAACGACCGGATCTGCCTCCGTTGATGAGTCAGCATATTTAGCAATGTATCCCTTGCTTCCGATCGTCATGATACCGATATTTTTCCCATCGTTGGATGAAGTGGTACGGGAGGTTGCCTTTCCAATGTATTCCTTGTCAAAATCTGCAACTCCACGATTTGTCTTTGAACCATAGCTTCCATACTGATAAGATTGATAAAAACTTGTTTGTACTGCAACTGACATTTTTCCTCCTTTCCGCAGCCCCTCTGTCATTCAGGACCGCACCGCTCCCCGGAAAGGTCCGAGCGGTATCTTTTAATACGATAGTTTTTGCAGCAGCTATTCTGTAGCCGTCCCCTCGGAATGTTTCGGAAACTCTATATCAAAAATATCTTCTCCATAAGGTATATCCAGTTTTCGCTGTTCATTTAATGTGTATTCTTTGCCTCCGATCTTAAAAACAGAACCGATCTCATAATTATTAAACAGTGCAGTTCCCCTCTTTACGAACATATCATACGTTGCATCATATTCAAATTTACGGACTGCAACTCCTGCATTCCCATGTGAATAATAATATTCCTGCTGATGATCTCCCGCCTTTACGGTAAAAAAGCCTTTTGTAATCCCGGCGTCATTAAGAAGCTGCTCCTGCTTCTCTTTGGAATAATATAAACTCATGTATGTTCCATCTTTCGAAAGCATATTCCAAAACTTAGCAATCTGATAACTTGCATCACTCTGTCTGCCGGAAACAAGATCCGAATATGGCTGTTCCACATGATCATTCATGCATGTAAACGTATGAACCCGCCCATCTTTCTCGGTATACTTGTAATATCGACCATTGGAAAAATCGACAGTATTATTGACAGCCTTAATCTCTTCACACCTATCGGCACTTACGGCAGGAAGCTCGCTTTTAAGGTATTCTTTTCCACCTATAATAAAGCTGAACTGCTTATCACACTTCCGCTTCATAATATCCAGATAATTGAAATTAATCATGTCCAAAACAGAAGAAGTGATCTTATTACGTTTCGACCCACTTTTCGCAGAATAGACGCCGGACGTACAATCGGTACTACGGACATAGCTATCTCTTATTCCCGATGATATCGTTCTCTTTTTCGTTGTTTGTTTAGATTCAATTCTCTGATTTGGAAATATACTCATCAGATTTGAGTTTCCATTTATTCTCATATGCAATGCTCCAATCATACTTTTCCGGCTCATACTCTTCAAATATCTGTCCCGGCTTCGAATCCACCATCATTATTCCAAATTCATATTTCAACATTTCCTGCAAATATCCTATTCTCAAATACTCTGTCATTCAGGGCCGCACCGCTCCCCGGAAAGGTCCGAGCGGTATTATTTTTAACTACATTCCTCCACCGACAAATGTTCCTGCTTCATACGCCGCCATAAGTCCGGACACTTTTGCGTTTACCGGCATCGAAAACATATCTGAAAACTCTGATAGGCTGTTTGCCTTAACAGAATTATTTCCATTAAGAAAATCGGTATATACTCGCCTCTTATCTGCTGCTTCCTGCATCCATTTCTTTTCGAGCGCACGTTTTTCAGCAATCCTCTTGTCAGTCTGAGCCTGTATCCGCTTCTGATCCCCTCTCTTTGTCCAGAAACTTCCTTTGGACTGTGCCTCCCAAACTTTATCTCCGGTTCCACCCTGATATCCCATAGACCAAGATGTGCAACTACATTCTTCTCTTGTCGCTCCATAATTTGCAACAACATAATCAGTGCCACCTATTGAGCGAACCCATCCAGGAAGTGGAGTGGAAAAACCATTTTTTATATCTTGCAATACCCATTTTTCATATTCAGGATCGTTTTGCATTGCCTTAAATCCTTCATCAGAAATGTTTATTGAAATGAAATCCCCTAACCTATCTGGATGCATTTTAATATCAGAAATCTTCTCGTGAATGTAATTCTTGTATTCCTCCAGCGTCATATCTTTTGTGGAAACCGCCTTCGATTCCTCCATAGTCTCGACCTCGTTCGTTGCAGATGTCTCCACCTTTGAACTCAGTGTAGAAACAAAAGAATCCTTGCTTCCGGATACACTTTTCTGCTCTCCTTTTGTTCCTGATATGCCTGCTTTCTGTTTCGTAACGGAGCTGACAAAGCTGTTGTAATAGCTAGTCATCCCATTCACATTGATAGTATTATTCATGGCTTACACCATCCTTTCATTACATATCTGTCATCACAGAAGATGTAGATATCCCCATCTCATACGCCGTAAGCACCTGCTCAGGTGTATTTCCAAAAGCAAAAGATCCATTATTCAATATCTGCTCATGCAAAACCGACTCTATACTTCTCCTGCGATAGCTTTCTTCCCGTATTCGCCTCCGCTCTTCAGCAGCTTCCTGTCTTCGCTCCATATTTTCTCGTGCTTGTTTCGCTTTCTTTTCTCTTTTTGCCTTTTGTTCTGCTTCAAATTTTGCTACCTTCTCAGGTGATTCCTCTCCGCTTAGATAATGTGTTACTGTTCCATCTTCATGAATTACTAATCCTTCAGATGTTTTTCTGTGTCCTATCATTGCCATAAATGCATCTGTTTTAGGTACACCATAATTGAAATAATCCGATATCTTCTTTTCATAGTACGCAGCCTTTTCAGGATCATTAGCCATCTGTTCTAATATGTTGGGGGCAATCGCTACATTCCCGGAGCCCGAAGTCCCACCAGCAAATCTATCCATGCTATTCTGATCTTTCCCAACACTCGTTACCATAATCGGAACACCATATTTATCTTCCAGACCTTTCTTATAGGTTTCCACCTTATCATCTGCAGAAGTAGCTTCCTGTAATGAAGATGCAAATCCAGTTGAAGAAACCTGCCTGTTCCTGATCTGATTCGCATACTGATAAGCACTTGCTACACTTCCAATATTCCCAATATTCATACTGACACCTCCAAAAAGTATTAAAAAATAGGAACCCAAAGAATCCGTTCATCTCATCATCCTTGAATTCCTACGCCGTCCATAGCTTTCAACAACTATTTCGGACTAATGATTCTGCATATAAACCCCTTTGTAACAGAAGGTCACTTTTCCGTCACAGAAGGTCATTTTTCTTTAACATAACAGTAATCTTGTACCGGTTCTCTTCTTTCTTTATATTAACAGCCCCATAATGCCGATCCGCAATCTCTTCAACATTCTTAAGCCCAAATCCATGCCATCTGCTATCCGATTGTTTATTAGACTCAGGCTCTGACCCGAATCCGTTCTCGCATTGTATAAGGATAACTGTCCCTTTGTCCATAACCTTCAGATCCACAAATCTTAAGTCACCGTCCGCTCCCTCTGCGGCCTTGATAGCGTTGTCCAATATATTGCACAAAATAATAGAAAGATCGTAGACAGGTATTCCCCATGCCTCCTCGAATGTAAATGACAAAGAATAAGTGATTCCTTTTTCCTCGGCTTTCCCTGCTCTGTCGTTTAGTACTACATCCGTAACAGGATTCCCGGTTACATATTTCATATCAACAGACTGTATACTCTCATCCATATCTGAGATATACTTGCTTAGTTCGCCCATACATCCCTTTTCAGCAAGCCCCTTGATATTAGTCATGTGACTCGCCATCTCATGCCTCACCTTGCGGATCTGATCATAATATTTCTCAGTATCCTCCAGTCTTTTACGGATTGCTTCCTTCTCCATATTCTCCAGAAAATACAATTCACTATGCTGTCTGAAAACTCTATATTTCTGCCATATATAAATAGCTGATAACTCTCCCAGATACAGAAGAACGGCAACCATCGGCAATTCCCATATAAGCTCAGGCTTTTCTTCCATCAAAATAAATGCTCCCTTATCGCCGGTCAGTAATGTAATTCCCATCATAATCCTTGTAAGAACAATACCGGCAACATTCATCACAGATAAATATCCGCATTCATACCAACTCATTTTTTCAGATTTATGAGTAAACTTTGCAACCGGCAGAATCGCCATCATAAGCAGTATGATATACAGGATATAATTGACCATGTACATAGCATTGATACGAACAGACAGAAACCTGTCAATATCCGTTGTAGCTGCTACTCCTGCCATAACTTTATGCGATAAAATATCCGTAATTGATCCTACAATAAAGTAGGACAGATACCGGAAGTTCAGATACAGCAACAACACAAAAACAGTTTCTTTTGCGACTTCTTTTCTTCTAATAACAGTATAAACAAGCGGTACTATCGTCCACAATAATTCCCAAAATGGAATCCCATCCATTTTGAAAACCCACTGCAATAACTCGATAACTATAAGACAGCAGAAAAGTATTGCATACTCCTTGCTGATCTTACTATTCCTTTTTTCTATTGGGACAAAACAGTTCCAGAGCCAAAAGAATGCCACTGTCCTTGCCACAATCCATGCAATATTGCCAATAATCTGTATGATCACTAATTCCTGTCCCGTCATCATTCATCAATCTCCAAAAACTTGGCGTACTCGCCAACAAAACCCCTGTATTTATATTTCGACATCGGAACCGATTCACCACTGGCGATTTTCACAGAGTTCCTTGTGTAATCGGTATAAAACCCATGTTCACAATAAAGCTCCTATGAACCTGAAAGAATGCTTCATCCAGCTCTCCCTGAACGTCAGCCATAGTTCCATATATCTCCACATTTCCGTCTTTTGAATGAAATATGAGTTTGCGGCCATTGCTTTCAATAAACCTTATATCCGAAACAATAATAGTTTTCTTCACTCCTCCCGTGCCAACAGAAATACTCCTGCTTTTATGCCCTTTCGGAATACTGAGAACAGCCTTTTTCACCTGACTGTAAGCAAGCCTGAATTGCTTTTCATCAATAGGCTTCACCAAAAATTGAAATGCCCTTACACTAAACGCTTCCGGCATCCTTTCTGGCAATCCGGTCACAAAAATAATCAGAGGAAGCGCATATGCACCTGTCCCCTCTTTGATCTGCTTATCCTTCAATCTACCCGCAATTGCCATTCCGTCCGGTGAACCCTTAAGGTCAATATCCAGATACAGGACATCTATCCTCTTTCCTTGCTTGGCGTATTTTAGAACAGCTTCTCCATTTTCAAAATGAAGTATTGTACAGGCATCATCTATCTTCCTGATATAAGCTTCTATCAGTTCCCTGACATTCTTTTCATCATCACAGATTCCTACAATCATGCTCTCATCTCCATATCAGTATATATACTCACATCTAATATCGGCACCAAAAAAAGATATATAAACAGCTTGTAACAGAAGGTCACTTTTATGTAATGAATGGACAAAATAAAAAAGTCCGCAGTCATCAGCTCATCACTGACAACTACGGACAAATACTAAAATGTTTAATCTACTTCCTTTTTCTACAAAAATCTCTCCCCATTATCTCTTTGAGAGGGTAATACTTCATTTCGCACCTGTCGCTGTGTTTCTCTTTGGGGGACTACACTGTTTGCCGCCACGATAGCTTTCTTCTCTGCCAGTCTCGCCCGGAGCGATGGTCTCTCACCCCTTACCCTGCGTTTCCGCTCCTCTTCCTCAATACGCTCCTCTTCCTCAATACGCTCCTGCTCTTCGATGCGCTCCCGTTCTGTATTACGGGCTTCTTTGCGCTCCTCTGCTTTTGGAACAGTATTGCTGAGATAGTTGTCGATCTGATTCAGGTTCTCCTCTTCCAGTTCCTCCACCTTAGCCAGCGGCTTATATTCCGCCAGCTTCACAAGAAGCTCCGCAGCCTTGCGGACATCCTCGATGTTATCGCTCTCCGATACCACATCTGCAAGATACTTCTTATAATCTCCCGCATTACCACTTCGGATCTCCGCTGCCATGTTTTGCACCTGTGCTTCCCAGTTATCTACTGTATCCTTATATTCAGATGGATCTCGGTCACTTGAGAAACGATCTATCTCTGCAGCGAGCTTTGCAGCCTCATCCACATACACAGGCTTTACGGCATCCATATCTACGGATATTTCCTGCCTGTCCTGCACCACTAACCCCGGCAATTCTCCCATCACCTTTGCATCCGGGAAAGCATCTATGAGCTGTCCCACCTTGGATAATGCTTCCTGGTCATTCCATATCTCCGGCACATACCGCAGATTGTCGAGATCTATAGCGTTCCCATAAAGCACATCCCACTGGATATCATCCATCTCCGGTGTTCCAATCTCATGAATATTGATACCCACAGCAGGGATCATATTATTATGATTTTTCTGCATGGAATCATATAGGGATTTAGCATCTTCTATCGTGGCTATACCGTCATGATATGCTCCCATGCTGTGAAACTCGCCGCATTCTGCTACAGTATAGGTTATAACTGCCTGTTTCTGTGCTTCCTGTGCCTGCTTTTCTGCAAGATATGTTTCCACGCCGCTTAAATATTCTGACAGGCTTCCCCGTTGCTCCTGTGATATAGGATTGATATCAAGGCTCACTCCGCCCATTATGATATTCCCACCTTCATGAAGCGTGTTAAACAGGGAATCCTCTCTTTCCGAACCGCTGTAATAAAGTACCACATCAAGGTCTGACCCCTCTGTTTCTATGCCTCTGCATCGACTGCCGGACACCACTACATCCTCTATGGTCGCATCGAGGTTATAAGTATTGATGATGTCCTGCACGAGCTGTTTGACATTTGCCTCGATTGCCTCGGGATTCAAGCCTTCAAGCTCATGAAACATCTCTTTTGTCTTATCCTTAAATGCACTTATGACTGCCGCATCGTTAAGGCTGTCATTCATATTATCGTCTTTTGCCATTTCTGCTCCTTTCCAAAAGGCTCCGGGGATAGCCCCCGAAGCCCTTTAAGTCTTTACGCTATCACTTCTTCTCTTTTCTTTTGGGGATCAGGTGCTTTCCTGTTCATAGATGCCACGATATCCTTTTTTTCGTTCAGCCTTGCTATAAGGGAAGGTCTTTCCGTCCTGTCAGAATACTTTTCCGCCGATTTTTCTATGCCATCCGTTTTCACATTCTCACACTGCTCCGATTCTTCGGAGATATCCTGGGAATCCATTCCCGGCTCAGAATTATTGTCACCGATATCATCCTTTGACTCCTCCGCCTCATTCACCTGCTCCTGTGATACCTTTTCAAGTTCCGGCTTTGGAGCATCTTCATCAAGATCAACCGCATCCTCACCCTTCTCATCCATATCCAAAAGGCTGTTAAGCTCCGCAAGCCTTGTCAGCTTATCGTTAAGCTCCTGCTCCTGCGGGAACGACTTTTCCACCTCAATCTTTGCGGTTTCAAGCTGCTGCTCCACATTGGCCAGTTTCGCAATCGCATCTTCAAGCTGTTTTGACATGGATTCCATGGCATTACCGATACGGGTAATGTTACCGGACGGGTCAGAGCCAATCTCCACTTCATGGCTGAGTTTT